>NZ_JBTMMT010000297.1:0-236 GCF_055517075.1 Micromonospora sp. DSM 43699 | reverse complement strand
CGTGCCTTGAGCGCCCTGCGTGCCTACGTCACCTTGCGCACCTTGTGCACCCTGAGGACCCTGGACACCCGACGCACCGGTAGCACCCTGCGCACCCTGGAAGCCCTGCGCGCCCTGCGCACCGGTCGCACCCTGCGTGCCTTGAGCGCCCTGCGTGCCTACGTCACCTTGCGCACCTTGTGCACCCTGAGGACCCTGGACACCCGACGCACCGGTAGCACCCTGCGCACCCTGGA
>NZ_JBTMMT010000296.1:0-247 GCF_055517075.1 Micromonospora sp. DSM 43699 | reverse complement strand
GGTGGACTGGCGTACCCCGCTGGACGTGGCGACCCGCCGGATCGGCCCGGACCGGGCGGTCCAGGGCAACCTCGACCCGACCGTGCTGTTCGCCCCCTGGCCGGTGGTCGAGGCCGAGGTGCGGCGGTCCGTAAGCTGAGCCCGGTCGCCGACGGCTGGCGGCTCACCGTCGGCCCGACCCGTGCCCCGGAGCTGGTCGAGGCGGACGCGGTGCTGCTCACCGTGCCGGCCCGGCCCGCCGCCCGGC
>NZ_JBTMMT010000295.1:0-249 GCF_055517075.1 Micromonospora sp. DSM 43699 | reverse complement strand
GCCGGGGGGATGCTGCACATCATGCCGGCGGGAGTCTTCCAACCGTCGAGCGTCTTGCCGGCGGCTCAGGCGGCCGACTTCGACCTGTGGCGCAACATGATGCGCGAGTACAGCGAGGAATTCCTCGAAAGCGTGTGAGGGTTTACGCCCTCCGCGGGTTCAAATCCCGCCGCCACCGCTCACGAACAGGCGAAACGCCCGGTCGATCCGCGAGGATCGCACCGGGCGTTCCGTTTGTGGTCTCAGTTT
>NZ_JBTMMT010000294.1:0-250 GCF_055517075.1 Micromonospora sp. DSM 43699 | reverse complement strand
CCGACCACGTCTTCCTCGACCTGCCCGGCCGGGTGGCCAAGACGCTGGTCCGGCTGGCCGGGGAGAGCCAGGCCCCGATGATCACCATCGAGCTCAACCAGAGCCAGCTGGCCGAGATGGCCGGGGGGTCCCGGCAGAGCGTCAACCAGGCGATCGGCTCCTTCGCCAGCCGGGGTTGGCTGCGTACCGAGGGCCGCCGGATCGTGGTCACCGACGTGGCGGCGCTGCGCCGCCGGGCCGGCATGAGCGA
>NZ_JBTMMT010000293.1:0-251 GCF_055517075.1 Micromonospora sp. DSM 43699 | reverse complement strand
TTCTCGGCGTCGCCGAGCGGGCGGTAATGGGCATCATGGGTTGGTCGAATTCGGCAATGGCGGTCCGGTACCAACACCTCACCGCCCAGGTCCGCCGGGACATCGCCAAGCGGGTCGGCGGGCTGCTTCCGCGACGTCGACACCACCGAAGTACGTGCCGGTGGTGAAGGTGAGCGCCCGATCGGGCTGACTCCAGTCGACCCCCGCGAGGTGCCACGCGAGCCGGTTCTCCAGCAACCGGGGTTGCTCGA
>NZ_JBTMMT010000292.1:0-251 GCF_055517075.1 Micromonospora sp. DSM 43699 | reverse complement strand
GCGGTCCGCCGACGCCACCCGACCCGGCGACAACACCCCCCGGATCATGAGAACGACAGGGGCAGGAAGTCATACCGGGCCGGGCGACCGAGGGTCCCCGGCTGGGGACGATCAAAAAGGTAACGGGTGGGGCCGTGGAGATGCGCCTGCCGGAGCCGGGTGACGCCCTCACCGGGGTGGAGATGTTCGCCGGCCTGGAGCCGGAGGTACGCCAACGGGTGATCGCCGCGGCCGTGCCGCGCACCTACCGC
>NZ_JBTMMT010000291.1:0-251 GCF_055517075.1 Micromonospora sp. DSM 43699 | reverse complement strand
TGGCGAAGAATCCCGCCAGTCTCGCCAAGTCTCCGCGGCTACCGGAAAGCGAGATCGAGCCCTACTCGGTCAAGGAGGTACAACGGCTCATGGCTGCCACCCGGGGCCGGCGCAACAGCGCGCGGTGCCTAGTGAACTGCGTCTACCCGGCTGGCGAACGGCGTTCGGGTGCGCGTCCAGAACTGGTGTCCTTGTCGCCATGACCGACATCGACCCCGATCCGCTCGACGGCATCCGCGAGCCGCCGCACC
>NZ_JBTMMT010000290.1:0-253 GCF_055517075.1 Micromonospora sp. DSM 43699 | reverse complement strand
CAACGCCGCCCTCATCTGCCTCGCCCGACGCCGCTGCGACGTCCTATACGCCATGCTCCGCGACAAGATCCCCTACCAACCACGCCCCACCGCACCGATCGCGGCTTGACGAAACCCATAGGGACACCTCCCCCGGTCACGGACCACAACTTCGCTCACCGGGTGAACCCTGACGGCCCCTGCGGAGGTGAACTGACACCTGTTCGGCGTCCGGTAGCGGTACACATCAGATCATGACGGCCCAGTCGCTTGC
>NZ_JBTMMT010000289.1:0-255 GCF_055517075.1 Micromonospora sp. DSM 43699 | reverse complement strand
CCGGCCCGTCGGCGGTCTCGACCGCGCTGATCCGGCTGGTGAAGCCGGACGGCAGCACCATCACCTCGTCGCCGGGCTTGAGCACCCCGGAGGCGACCTGACCGGCGTAGCCCCGGTAGTCGGTCACCGTGGTCGACTGCGGCCGGATCACGTACTGCACCGGGAACCGCACGTCGACCAGGTTCCGGTCCGAGGCGATGTGCACGTGCTCCAGGTGGTGCAGCAGCGACGGCCCCTCGTACCAGGGCATGTTCT
>NZ_JBTMMT010000288.1:0-255 GCF_055517075.1 Micromonospora sp. DSM 43699 | reverse complement strand
GGGACGAGTTCGGGCAGTGGGATCCGAAGAACCAGCGGCCGGAGTTGTGGTCGTTGTACAACGGGCGGCGTCATCCGGGTGAGTCGATCCGGGTGTTCCCGTTGTCGAACTGGACCGAGTTGGACATCTGGCACTACATCGCGCGGGAGCGGGTGCCGTTGCCGTCGATCTACTACGCGCACGACCGCGAGGTGGTGGAGCGTGACGGCATGTTCTACGCGGTGAACGAGTTCTTCTCGCCCCGCGCGGGTGAGG
>NZ_JBTMMT010000287.1:0-255 GCF_055517075.1 Micromonospora sp. DSM 43699 | reverse complement strand
GGGGTACTCGAGCGGCGAACGGGTGAGTAACACGTGAGTAACCTGCCCTAGGCTTTGGGATAACCCTCGGAAACGGGGGCTAATACCGAATATGACCTCCTTCCGCATGGTGGGTGGTGGAAAGTTTTTCGGCCTGGGATGGGCTCGCGGCCTATCAGCTTGTTGGTGGGGTGATGGCCTACCAAGGCGACGACGGGTAGCCGGCCTGAGAGGGCGACCGGCCACACTGGGACTGAGACACGGCCCAGACTCCTA
>NZ_JBTMMT010000286.1:0-257 GCF_055517075.1 Micromonospora sp. DSM 43699 | reverse complement strand
CGGCGGTCACTGTCGACACGGCGTGTTCGTCCTCGTTGGTCGCGCTTCATCTGGCTGCCCAGTCGTTGCGTCAGGGTGAGTGTGCGATGGCGCTCGCCGGTGGGGTGACGGTGATGGCGACCCCCGGCATGTTCGTGGAGTTCTCCCGGCAGCGGGGGTTGTCGCCGGATGGGCGGTGCAAGGCGTTCTCGTCGTCGGCGGACGGGACGGGTTGGGCCGAGGGTGTGGGTGTGCTGGTGTTGGAGCGGCTGTCGGAT
>NZ_JBTMMT010000285.1:0-258 GCF_055517075.1 Micromonospora sp. DSM 43699 | reverse complement strand
ACCCACCCCACGCCTTCGGCCTCGAAGTCCGCGACACCGCCACCACCCCACCCGAAGACATCGTCATCCACGACACCACCATCACCGACCCCGCCTACGCCTTCGCCCTCACCCGACTCCCCGGACCAGATCTCCGCAACACCCCCATCGGCGTCTTCCGACAAACCAACCGCCCCACCTACGACAACCTCGTCCAACAACAGATCACCACCGCCAAAGCCACCACCACCCACACCCCCGAACAACAACTCACCGACC
>NZ_JBTMMT010000284.1:0-258 GCF_055517075.1 Micromonospora sp. DSM 43699 | reverse complement strand
CCACAAAGATGCTCGCGTCCACTGTGCAATTCTCAACAAACAACCAACCCACAACCCACAGCCCCACACCAAACAGCCCCCCACAGGGAACCCGGTATGCGAGACCAGGCCATGCCTGGCACCCCCCGACGAGCATCACGCCCGTCAACGAGGCTCCGAAACAACAACCCGAGAGTTGTTCCTTCAGGACCCAACAGGGTGCTCTACATCCCTCCCCAGCCGCACCAACCCGACCGTTCCCACCACCCCGAAGAGCAG
>NZ_JBTMMT010000283.1:0-259 GCF_055517075.1 Micromonospora sp. DSM 43699 | reverse complement strand
CCACAAAGATGCTCGCGTCCACTGTGCAATTCTCAACAAACAACCAACCCACAACCCACAGCCCCACACCAAACAGCCCCCCACAGGGAACCCGGTATGCGAGACCAGGCCATGCCTGGCACCCCCCCGACAAGCATCACGCCCGTCAACGAGGCTCCGAAACAACAACCCGAGAGTTGTTCCTTCAGGACCCAACAGGGTGCTCTACATCCCTCCCCAGCCGCACCAACCCGACCGTTCCCACCACCCCGAAGAGCAG
>NZ_JBTMMT010000282.1:0-280 GCF_055517075.1 Micromonospora sp. DSM 43699 | reverse complement strand
CCGAAAGTCTGCCCAGCGCGGGGTATAAATCATCATTGGCACTGGCTTATCAAGCACCCTGTTGAGTTCTCAAAGAACAACCACACACCACCCGAAAGCCCTGCACCGCAGAACCCCCGACCTGGGGCATCTCGTCCAACACACCCCGCGCTTCCGCGCCAGGCACTTTTACTACGTTACCCGGTGATATCCGCCGTGTCAAACCGCTCTGTAGCGATCCACACCACTTCCACCACATTTTCCACACACCACGAACATCCCGGCTCACACCGGAATCCCT
>NZ_JBTMMT010000281.1:0-303 GCF_055517075.1 Micromonospora sp. DSM 43699 | reverse complement strand
CACAGCCGGAGCGTGCCCTGCGCTCCCGCCGGGATGCACCATATCGTGTTATCGCTAACATCAGCAACATCGGTGAGCGACGATGCCCGGGTGACCTGCCGGACGGACGACCCACCCCTCGGGCGCGGGGAGACGCCCCGGTGAGCGGAGCCGGCCCTGCCGGCCGCCGGTCACCGGGGCGCGTGGTCGGTGGCCGGTCGGAGCAGCGCCTCGAGCCAACGCAGTTGCCGCTCGACCTGCCACGCCTCGCCGCCCTCGTGGCCGTTGAACGGGTAGGTGTGGAGGTGCCGGGAGGGCGCCTCG
>NZ_JBTMMT010000280.1:0-304 GCF_055517075.1 Micromonospora sp. DSM 43699 | reverse complement strand
CTCCGACTCGTCCAACAACACCGCACCCATACCCACCCACTGCCACCCCTGACCCGGAAACACAAACACCACCCGACCACCACCAACCGCCACACCCGAACCCACCGAACCCACCACCACCGAACCCTCAACCAAACCCGAAACCGAACCCGAAACCGAACCCGACGACCCCGCACTCGATATCCCCGAAACCACACCCGCCACCGCCACACCAGACGCCACCACATCCAAGCCCGCCACAACCTCCGCGACATCCCGACCCAACACCACCGCACGATGCTCAAACACCGACCGCGACGACACC
>NZ_JBTMMT010000279.1:0-308 GCF_055517075.1 Micromonospora sp. DSM 43699 | reverse complement strand
TGCGGCCGGATCACGTACTGCACCGGGAACCGCACGTCGACCAGGTTCCGGTCCGAGGCGATGTGCACGTGCTCCAGGTGGTGCAGCAGCGACGGCCCCTCGTACCAGGGCATGTTCTCCGACCGGGAGGCGATGTTGTCGCCCTGCAACGCCGACACCGGCACCACGGCGAGGTCGGGGACGTCGAGTTTCGCCGCGAAGGCGGTGAACTCGTCGGCGATCCGCTCGAACACCTCCTGGGAGAAGTCCACCAGGTCCATCTTGTTGACGCACAGCACCAGGTGCGGCACCCGCAGCAGCGAACACAG
>NZ_JBTMMT010000278.1:0-314 GCF_055517075.1 Micromonospora sp. DSM 43699 | reverse complement strand
CGATCCGCTCGAACACCTCCTGGGAGAAGTCCACCAGGTCCATCTTGTTGACGCACAGCACCAGGTGCGGCACCCGCAGCAGCGAACACAGGAACGCGTGCCGCCGCGACTGCTCCACCAGCCCCTTACGCGCGTCCACAAGCACCAGGGTGAGGTCGGCGGTGGACGCCCCGGTGACCATGTTGCGGGTGTACTGGGTGTGCCCGGGGGTGTCGGCGATGATGAACTTCCGCCGGGGGGTGGCGAAGTACCGGTACGCCACGTCGATGGTGATGCCCTGCTCCCGCTCGGCCCGCAGACCGTCGGTGAGCAAC
>NZ_JBTMMT010000277.1:0-349 GCF_055517075.1 Micromonospora sp. DSM 43699 | reverse complement strand
GATCCCACTGCCCGAACTCGTCCCGGAACGAGAACACCCGCTCCTTCGCCCGCGCCTTCTCCTCGTCCCGCCGCGCCCCACCGAACAACGCGTCGAACCGGTGCTTCTCCACCGCGTCCAACAACACGGGCGTCTGGATCCGGTTGCGCATCCCGTCACCGGACTCCCGGACCAGGCCCCGGGTCAGCGCCTCCGGCACGCTCGCCACGATCAGGTGCAGATCCAGCTCGGTGACCCGTTGGTCGCGGTAGGCGAGCACCTCGGGGAAGTTGTGCCCGGTGTCCACGTGCATCACCGGGAACGGCACGTTGGCCGGCGCGAACGCCTTCTGCGCCAACCGCAACATCAC
>NZ_JBTMMT010000276.1:0-371 GCF_055517075.1 Micromonospora sp. DSM 43699 | reverse complement strand
CAAACACCTCCGACTCCCCCCACAACACCGCACCCATCCCCACCCACTGCCACCCCTGACCCGGAAACACAAACACCACCCCACCACCACCCGAACCCGAACCCGAACCCACCGAACCCACCACCACACCCGAACCCGAACCCACCGAACCCACCACCACACCCGAACCCCCCACCACACCCGACACCAAACCCGAAACCGAACCCGAATCAGAAACCGAATCAGAAACCGACGACCCCGCACCCGATATCCCCGAAACCACACCCGCCACCGCCACACCAGACGCCACCACATCCAAGCCCGCCACAACCTCCGCGACATCCCGACCCAACACCACCGCACGATGCTCAAACACCGACCGCGACGACACC
>NZ_JBTMMT010000275.1:0-379 GCF_055517075.1 Micromonospora sp. DSM 43699 | reverse complement strand
CCGCGACATCCCGACCCAACACCACCGCACGATGCTCAAACACCGACCGCGACGACACCAACGACCAACCCACATCCACCAACCCCGCACCAGACCCCGCACCAGCGCCCGCACCAGGGCCGGCATCGTCGCTGGTAAGTCCCGCGCACACCTCACGCAACCGGGCCGCCTGCGCCCGCAACGCCCCCACCGACCGCCCCGACACCACCACCGGCACCACCGACATGGACCCACCAGCACCACCTTCACCATCGGCATCGGCATCGGTGGACCCAGCGGCCATGGCCTCCTCAAACTCCGGAGCCTGCTCCAAAATCAGATGCGCATTCGTCCCCGAAATACCGAACGCCGACACCCCCGCACGACGCACACGATCCAC
>NZ_JBTMMT010000274.1:0-382 GCF_055517075.1 Micromonospora sp. DSM 43699 | reverse complement strand
GCCACGTCGATGGTGATGCCCTGCTCCCGCTCGGCCCGCAGACCGTCGGTGAGCAACGCCAGGTTGGTGTACTCGTCACCCCGCGCCGCGCTGACCGCCTCCACCGCGGCCAACTGGTCGGTGAACAGGGATTTGGTGTCGTAGAGCAGTCGACCGATCAACGTCGACTTGCCGTCGTCCACACTGCCCGCGGTCGCGAACCGGAGCAGGTCCATCGGTCGGGCCTCGGTCGGGGATCCGGCCGGTGCCAGCATGTCGGTGCTCATCAGAAGTACCCCTCCCGCTTACGGTCCTCCATGGCGGCCTCGCTGACCCGGTCGTCACCCCGGGTCGCGCCCCGCTCGGTGATCCGCGTCGCGGCCACCTCCTCGATCACCCGCTC
>NZ_JBTMMT010000273.1:0-386 GCF_055517075.1 Micromonospora sp. DSM 43699 | reverse complement strand
AGCGCGGCTGGCGCTGGCCGCGCTGACCCCCAGCCGCTGCGCCAATTCGCCCACGCGCCAGCCGCGCTTGTCCTCGCCCAGCAGCTCCAGCAGCGCGCGCTGCGCCGGATGCAACGCGTGCTCGTCCGGCTCGCGCCACTGCTGCGCGCGCAGCAGCCCGGCCAGACGCTCCAGGCCCAGGGCGGTTTGGCGCAGGTGGTAAGCGGGATCGCTCATGACCATATTATTAGGACTCCTAACTAATTTGGTCAAGCGCTGTCCCGCTCGCGGCTTTCGCGCGGACAAAAAGAAAGCCCCGCCAGAGCGGGGCTTTCGGATGACGCTACCGCGGGTTACGCGATCAGAACTTGTACTGAGCCGCGATGCCGAACAGATCGGCGTGGCCC
>NZ_JBTMMT010000272.1:0-386 GCF_055517075.1 Micromonospora sp. DSM 43699 | reverse complement strand
GTCTGCATCGTCTCGTCGACGGACAGGGTGGTCTGGGAGAGCCAGACCACCCTCGACTCGTCGCGGACCTCGACGTTCGCCACGTCCTCGGGGCCGTCGACCAGGGTGATGTGGTCGGGGGCCTCGCCGGAGGTGCCGATGACCTCCTCGTGACCCTCATGGCCGATCAGGAGGATGTCGTAGTCCTCCTTGGCGTACCGGACGGCTTCCTTGTGGACCTTGGTGACCAGCGGGCAGGTCGCGTCGATGGTGGCGAGCTTGCGCTCGGCCGCCTCCGCGTGGACGGTGGGCGCGACTCCGTGCGCGGAGAACATCACGATGGAGCCCTCGGGCACCTCCGCGGTGACGTCCACGAAGATCGCGCCCTTCTTCTCCAGGGTCTGCAC
>NZ_JBTMMT010000271.1:0-386 GCF_055517075.1 Micromonospora sp. DSM 43699 | reverse complement strand
CCCCCACCTCCCCCCCGCCTGACCCCACCCCCCACCACCACCCACCGCCCCCCACCCCCCCCCGCCGCCACCCACCGCCCACCGCCCACCGCCCACCGCGAGCCTCACCACCCAGCCCCACCAAGGCCCCGGCGGTCCCCGACCCCGGGGCCCCACCATGCAACCCCACCCCTCCCAGCGCCCACACCCCACCCGCACTCCTCCCCCGCCCCGGTGATCAAGAGGTTTTCGGCTGGTGATCAAGAGGTTTGCGAGCCGGGAAAGCGCTTCCCGTGACGCAAACCTCTTGATCACCGGGGCGAGCCGGACCGAGGGCGAGCCGGACCGAGGGCGAGCCGGACCGAGGGCGAGCCGGACCGAGGCGGGGTGGGGTGTGGCGGGGTGGG
>NZ_JBTMMT010000270.1:0-388 GCF_055517075.1 Micromonospora sp. DSM 43699 | reverse complement strand
ACCGTCCACCACAGCGCCCTCCTCGCGGAGCGCGCCACCGTTCTGCGGCGGCTGCGCGAACGCGGTCTCGTACGCGGAATGAAGCGGGAGAGCTTCGCCGTGAGCCGGCTGGACGACTGCCTGGAGCGGCTCGCGCGCCCGGAGTTCGCTACTCACATCCGTACGGACCGGGTGACGGTTCCCCGGGTGGCGGACCTGGTGGCCGGGGCCGCGGGCCTGACGCCCGTGCCGGACACGGACGGCCGGCTGCGGCACCGGCTGCGGCGGACCTGGACGGGCGTGCGGCACATCCGCTTCGACTGAGGCGGGCGCCGCCGGCAGCGGGCCGGCTCAGCGCAGGACGCCCTCCAGGAAGTCGCTGCCGAGCCGGGCCACGACCGTCAGGTCC
>NZ_JBTMMT010000269.1:0-391 GCF_055517075.1 Micromonospora sp. DSM 43699 | reverse complement strand
ATCCACATCGGCCCGATCCTCGGCCGCGCCCACACCCGCCGGATCGTCGACACGATCAACCGGACCTCGCCCGACCTGGTCGCCGTCGTCGGCGACCTCGTCGACGGGTCCGTCGCCGACCTCGGCTCCGCCGCCGAACCGCTGGCGGCCCTGCGCGCCCGGCACGGAAGCTTCTTCGTCACCGGCAACCACGAGTACTTCTCCGGCGCCGAGCAGTGGGTCGACCACGTCCGGGAGCTGGGTCTGCACCCGCTGGAGAACGCCCGGGTGGAGATCGAGGGCTTCGACCTCGCGGGCGTCAACGACGTGGCCGGCGAGACCGAGGGCCAGGGGCCCGACTTCGTGAAGGCGCTGGGCGACCGGGACCGGGGCCGCGCCGCCGTCCTGCTCG
>NZ_JBTMMT010000268.1:0-391 GCF_055517075.1 Micromonospora sp. DSM 43699 | reverse complement strand
ACGCCACCACATCCAAGCCCGCCACAACCTCCGCGACATCCCGACCCAACACCACCGCACGATGCTCAAACACCGACCGCGACGACACCAACGACCAACCCACATCCACCAACCCCGCACCAGACCCGGCATCGTCGCTGGTGAGACCGGCGCACAACTCCCGCAACCGCGCCGCCTGCGCCCGCAACGCCCCCACCGACCGCCCCGACACCACCACCGGCACCACCGACAAACCCCCACCAGCACCACCTTCGCCACCACCAGCGGCATCGGCATCGGTGGACCCAGCGGCCATGGCCTCCTCAAACTCCGGAGCCTGCTCCAAAATCAGATGCGCATTCGTCCCCGAAATACCGAACGCCGACACCCCCGCACGACGCACACGATCCAC
>NZ_JBTMMT010000267.1:0-392 GCF_055517075.1 Micromonospora sp. DSM 43699 | reverse complement strand
GTCCTCCTGGTCCCACAGCCCTTGCAGCCACATCGTCGGGACCTTCAGCGGCGTGGACGCCATCGTGCGGTCCAGCGCCTGTTCCTGCCAGAACGTGTCGTAGGCCGGATGCTCGGTGAGCTTGTGCCACCACGGAATCTGTTCGAGGCCGTTGGCGCGCGCGTAATCGCCGGCCGAGCCCGCGCGCAGGAAGGTGGTGTAATCGTCGTAGCCGGCGCTGGGGATCGAACCGCCCTTGCCGCGCTTGCTGAGCTGGCCGACGAAGTAGCCGAAATTGACCTGACGGAACGCGCCGTAGTTGAGCCAATCATCGCCCATCCAGCCGTCGATCATCGGGCTCTGCGGCGCGGCGACTTTCAGCGCCGGATGCGGATCGGTCAGCGCCATGACCA
>NZ_JBTMMT010000266.1:0-398 GCF_055517075.1 Micromonospora sp. DSM 43699 | reverse complement strand
GGTTAGCGAAATTGAAGCCCATGGCGATCAGGCCTCCTTCTCGATCGTCGCAATTTGGTCAGCCGGCGGAAGACCGACCGGGTTACCGGTATCCCTGATAATGGGAAGCTTTCCGGTGTTCTCCAAGGACATGACAGATCCCTCTCCTGCCTCGTCGCGAGCTCGTGACATCGCGTCGAGCAGGGTCACCCGAGAGATGACACCCATGAGGTGGAAGTCCTCGTCGACAACGGCCAACGGCACCCTGGCGTTGCTGGTCGGAGCGAAGAGCTCGGACAACGGAGTGTCGGTCCGCGCCGTGAGGATGCCGCTAGTTTCCACCGCGTCAGCAATACTGCGATCTCCGCGGCGAGCAGCCTCGATGACCTCTTGATCGCCGACCGTGCCAAGCAAACGAC
>NZ_JBTMMT010000265.1:0-399 GCF_055517075.1 Micromonospora sp. DSM 43699 | reverse complement strand
GCCGTGTAGGTAAAGGAATCCCCCCCCGAGTAGCCCATCGCGGGCGTGTAGCTCATGCTGGCGCCGCTGGCCAACGCCGTGCCGTGGAGCGCCTGGGTGACGACCGCCACACTGGCGGCGGCACCCGTGATGCTCAACGCCACCGGGTTGGCATTGCTGTTGGCGGGCACAGTAAGGCTCGAAGGGTTGGCCACGGGCACCGGCAGGGGCGCAATGAACAGCGCATAGCTTTGCGTTCCGGTGGCGCCATGGGCGTCGCTGGCCTGGATGGTGAAGCTGAAGCTGCCACTGGCGGTGGGCGTTCCCGTGAGTGCACCGTCGCTGCCCAGGCTGAGCCCCCCGGGCAGCGCCCCCGAGGACAGCGCATAGGTATAGGGGGCCGTACCTTGGCTGGCAGAC
>NZ_JBTMMT010000264.1:0-403 GCF_055517075.1 Micromonospora sp. DSM 43699 | reverse complement strand
GCCCTGCTCGCGGGAGGCCTCGAAGAGGTCCACCACGTGTCCGGCGGCCTCCTCGAACCAGTCGCGGTCCAGGGCGGCCACGCAGACCGTGTGCTCGAACCGTGCCATGGGCGACGCGCGACTCAGGCGCTCATGGAACGGGCCTGGTTGAGCTGGCCCATCACCGCGGGGAAGGTGTAGGGGCCGACGGCCGGGATCATCGTGGAGTGGTGCCGGCCGCCGCTGGTGACCGTGACCTGGATGAAGCCGGTGGTCCGCTTCTCCTTCATCAGCAGGAACAGCAGCCCGATCAGGCAGAACAGCGCGAAGATGATCGCCAGCACGACCGCGTGCGTCGGGATCTTCTCCTCGGTGCGCGACATGTCCGTGGCCGTCCAGACCGCGCCCTTGAGCGGCATCGAGC
>NZ_JBTMMT010000263.1:0-409 GCF_055517075.1 Micromonospora sp. DSM 43699 | reverse complement strand
ATCAAACAATGCGCCTTGAAAATCGGCATAAATTCGTTGTAACCATGATGCGTTTTCGGCAGCGAAAAAATCACCGACTTTTCATTAAACTCGATACTTTTTACCCCCATGAGTGAAGCTGACTCTCCATCAAGAGCTTTTCCACCAGCCCGCAGAACGGCATCAACAGCCTCAGCGCTCAGCGCGTCGCTTGAAAAGAACTTACTCATTTAACACCCCCTGAGCGGAGGGCAAGGGCACTAGAAACACGACAACTGGCCTTCAACAGATCCGAAGAGGCTAAGGCTGAATAACGTTCTGTCATTTTTATGGAGGAATGGCCGAGCAAGCCTTGCACGGTGTACAGCGGAATACCATCCTTGACACAGGCCGAGGCAAAAATATGGCGCAAATCATGGAAGCGTAATGA
>NZ_JBTMMT010000262.1:0-409 GCF_055517075.1 Micromonospora sp. DSM 43699 | reverse complement strand
GCGTGGAGACCAGATCGCGCAGGGCCTCGGCGGCGCGGTTGCCGACGATCGGCATCACGGCCGCCGTACGGTGCCCCTCCCCGGCGGCCACCAGCGCGGCCGACGCGGTGAGCAGCACGGTGGAGCCGCTGACCCGGTGCGCGGCGGCGACCGCCGCGACCGCGCGGGCCAGGGCCGGCGACACGATCCGCCCGGTCCAGAAGCGCGGGCTGCGGGGCTCCGCGCACGGCTCGGGGAACATCGTCGGCGGCGCGGCCCGGAAGCCCGCCTCCCAGTGCGCCAGGGCCGCCGCTCCGCGCCGCCGCCCGGCCTCGGCGTGCTGGCCGCGCGCCAGGTCCAGCGGGGTGGTGGCGGGCGGCCGCCCGGCCGAGCCGCGCCGGACCAGCAGCCGCAGATCCCGTACGAGGAC
>NZ_JBTMMT010000261.1:0-410 GCF_055517075.1 Micromonospora sp. DSM 43699 | reverse complement strand
CAACGGTCCGGTCCCAGAGCTTCTTTTCCATTTCATCCCCCGATGAGCATCGATGACGAGCGGGCGCCCGAACGGAACACCCGTGAGTGAGAGAGCGAGAACGAATGATCAGCGGGTCACTGCCGACCGCGCGTCGCGCGCCGCCTCACCGGCCCGGACGGCCGGTTGCGAGCAGTTCACCGGCCAGGCCGATGATCACCGGCGCCACCCCGACCGCCAGGAAGGCGGGGAGGAAGCAGAGGCCGACCGGCGCGGTGATCAGCACCCCGGCCCGTTGCGCCCGCGCCACCGCCGCACCGGCTCGCTCGGCGCGCATCGCCTCGGCCAGCCTGGCGACCGGCTCCGCGGCCGGGGCCCCTGTCGAACCGGCCCGGTGCAAGCAGCGGGCCAGCGGGGCTGCGCCCGGTATC
>NZ_JBTMMT010000260.1:0-411 GCF_055517075.1 Micromonospora sp. DSM 43699 | reverse complement strand
CGCCCGCCAGTAGAGTTCGATGCTTGTTCGATTCGCTGCGAGGTGGGGGGATGGCTGGTGGGAGCACAACTGAGAGGTACCGCAGAGGAGTTGGCTGCGATGCTGTGGCGGGAGCACACCGTGTACCGGGAGCGGTCCGGGGGGATGGTCATCCGGGGCGAGCACGTGGAGCGGTGGATCAGTCTCGCCCCGGCGGGCGGCTCGGGCGAGGTTCTCGTACGCGCCGGGCGAATCCTGGACGGCGGCACCACCGCTCCGGCCCGTTCGGAGGCCGTGGTGCCCCTCTCCGCGGGCATGGGCCCGCTCGCCGCGACCTGCCGACGCCTGCTGGCCGAGACGGCGGCCGACGCGGTACGGGTGTCTCCGGGCCGGGCGGCGTCCGGGCGGTCTGACCGGCCGGGGCGGTCACCG
>NZ_JBTMMT010000259.1:0-412 GCF_055517075.1 Micromonospora sp. DSM 43699 | reverse complement strand
GGTCAGGACGGACGGCGACCTGCGCAAGCTGCTCGTCGACCGGCCCAAGGGCGCGAAGAAGTCCTTCGCCGACGAGCTGGGTCTCGACGACGGCTGGGAGCCGATCGACGCGTACGTGCAGGGCTACTACGACGACCCGCAGTACATGTTCGAGACGCTGGCCGCGGCGGATCTGCGCCGGGTGGCCTCGGCCTCGTGGACGCAGGGGAAGTACCGGGAGACCACGGTCGAGCTGATCCAGTTCCGGTCCGGAGACCTGCTCGGCGCGGCGGACCACTTCAGCGAACAGATGATGTACATGCCCGGCGACATGGGCGGCGCGGACAACGTGGGGGACCCGATCAAGGGCAGCCGTGAGGGCCGCTACTTCCTCTACCCGGTCGAGCGCGAGGCGGGCTACCTCCCCTCCTAC
>NZ_JBTMMT010000258.1:0-414 GCF_055517075.1 Micromonospora sp. DSM 43699 | reverse complement strand
ATGGTGAGCGGGCCCGCCATGCTTGTCAGTTGTTGTTGAGCAAGGTATGAATGTGTAATAGTTATATTCATGACTATTAGCTTATGACTATATAGTAGTAGTGACAGTTACAAAGATAATGCATTAAGGGAAAATATGTTTAAAACAGCCCGGAATATGGCGGGTCTGCCGTGGATCGCCGCAATGGCGTTCTTTATGCAGGCGCTTGATGCCACCATTCTGAATACGGCTTTGCCGGATATCGCCAAAAGTCTGAACCATTCACCACTGGCGATGCAGTCTGCTGTCATCAGTTATACGCTGACAGTGGCATTGCTGATCCCGGTCAGTGGCTGGCTGGCAGACCGCTTCGGTACACGCCGGGTGTTTATTATTGCTGTTATTCTGTTTTCCCTGGGGTCTTTATTATGTGCC
>NZ_JBTMMT010000257.1:0-414 GCF_055517075.1 Micromonospora sp. DSM 43699 | reverse complement strand
CTTCCTCCACAGCGACAGCGCCGGTCTCGGTCTCAGGCACGGATCCCCCTCGGGATGGTCAGCCGTCCCAGCAGGACGTACGCGGCGTCGAAGAGCAGGGCGAGGACCACGATGCCGAGCGTGCCCGCGAGGACCTGGTTGATCGCGTTGGCGCTGCCCAGCGACGAGATGCCGCGGAAGATCTCGTTGCCGAGGCCGGGCCCGGAGGCGTACGCGGCGATTGCGGCGATGCCCATCAGCATCTGGGTGGAGACCCGGATCCCGGTCAGGATCGGCGGCCAGGCGAGCGGCAGCTCCACCCGGCACAGCCGCGCCAGCCGCGACATCCCGATGCCCGTCGCCGCGTCGACCAGCGACGGATCGACGCCCCGCAGTCCGACGATGGAGTTCCGGACGATCGGCAGCAGCCCGTAC
>NZ_JBTMMT010000256.1:0-414 GCF_055517075.1 Micromonospora sp. DSM 43699 | reverse complement strand
CGGGCTGCCCGCGCCGGCCGGGGAGCCGGTGAGCGTGCTGTACTCCCCGGGCGTGCCCGTGCGCTTCGGGCCGCAGCGGCGCGGGGACTGAGACAGCCGCCGTTCGCGAGCAGCGGGAACAAACAGATCTGTCTGCTTTTAACGCCTACGGACCCCGCCCCCTCGGCACTCCGCATGAACCAAGGTCAACGCAGGGTCCACCGCTGCCGCCGACGATCCCAAACAGGACGTAAAGATCGACGCAACTGGTTTTCGCATAGGGGTGCCGGGAGAAACAGACGTGGTTGTATGATTTGCAAGCGATCGAGGGCTCGCCGCCTGCGGTCGTCCATGCACTGCTCCCGCAGTGAAAGAGGAAGGGAGGGCCTGATGCAGAAACGGTCCGCGCAGACCCGTCAGGCCCTTGTCCGTGCC
>NZ_JBTMMT010000255.1:0-415 GCF_055517075.1 Micromonospora sp. DSM 43699 | reverse complement strand
TACCCAGCCGTCCCTGTCGGAGATGACGGCCAAGGCGATCGATCTCATGAGCCAGAACAGCCAGGGCTACTTCCTGATGGTGGAAGGGGGCCGCATCGACCACGCATTGCACGGCACCAATGCCAAGCGGTCGCTGACCGATGCGGTGGCGCTGGATGAAGCGGTCAAGACGGCGCTCGGCAAGGTGTACCTGAAAGATACCCTGATCGTGGTCACCGCCGACCACGACCACACCATGACCATCAACGGCTACTCCGCCAAGGGCAACAAGGTGCTGGATCTGGTCAAGAACGCCGACGGCTCGACCCAGAACGACGTGGATGGCAAACCCTTCACCACCCTGGTGTTCGGCAACGGCCCCAACCGCCCGGCGGTGCGCCCCACCCTCACCAGCGATGAGGTGATGGCGGATGAC
>NZ_JBTMMT010000254.1:0-415 GCF_055517075.1 Micromonospora sp. DSM 43699 | reverse complement strand
CGAGGAGAAACCGGCACGGCCGCGTTCCAACCGCGCTATCACCGGCCTGTACTTCTACGACAACGACGTGATCTCCATCGCGCGCGGTCTGCGGCCGTCGGCCCGCGGCGAGCTGGAGATCACCGACGTCAACAAGGAGTACCTGGCCAGGGGCCGGGCGCGGCTGGTGGACCTGGGACGCGGCTTCACCTGGCTGGACACCGGCACGCACGACTCGCTGCTGGACGCCGGTCAGTACATCCAGACGCTGGAGCACCGGCAGGGCCTGCGCATCGCCTGCCTGGAGGAGGTGGCGCTGCGGATGGGCTTCATCGACGCGGAGGCGTGCCACCGGCTCGGCGAGCGGCTGGGCAAGTCCGGATACGGGCAGTACGTGATGGAGATCGCGGGGTCGCTGCGGGACGCCGGTCCGCGC
>NZ_JBTMMT010000253.1:0-415 GCF_055517075.1 Micromonospora sp. DSM 43699 | reverse complement strand
GGACATTGCCGGTGCCGTCCAGCTCGGTGCGCTCGGTGCGCAGCGCGGTGACCTTGCCGTCCTCGCCGAGGATCTCGACCGGGGACTCGAAGAAGTGCAGGAACAGCTTGTGCGGGCGGTCGCCGACGTCGCGGATCGCCCAGTTCTCCAGGGTCTGCGCGACCATGTTGGCCTGCTTGTTCTCCCGGCGGGTGGCGATGGAGCCCTCGTCGTACTCGATGTCCTCGGGGTTGACGATGACCTCGATGTTGGGGGAGTGGTCCAGCTCCCGCAGCTCCATCGGGCTGAACTTGGCCTGCGCCGGGCCACGCCGCCCGAACACATGCACCTCCAGCGCCTTGTTCTCCTTGAGGCCCTGGTACACGTTGTCCGGGATCTCGGTGGGCAGCAGCTCGTCCGCCGTCTTGGCCAGGAC
>NZ_JBTMMT010000252.1:0-415 GCF_055517075.1 Micromonospora sp. DSM 43699 | reverse complement strand
GCTACACACGGGACGGGGGCTGGCCGGAGATGGTCGTCTCCGACCCGGAGACGGCGGCGAAGGTCGACCGCCGCTGGAAGGAATACGGGCTGTGAGCAGTGCGGCAGAAGCGGCGTCCGTCCAGGGCCCCGCACCCTCCAGCAGCAAGGTCAGGGCCTTCCTGCGGCTCGTGATGATCGAGCACTCGGTCTTCGCGCTGCCGTTCGCGTACATCGCCGCGCTGACCGCGATGTTCCTGCTGGACGGCACCATCCACTGGGGCGTCCTGCTCCTCGTCACGCTGGCCATGGTCGGGCTGCGGACCTTCGCGATGGCCGCCAACCGGATCATCGACCGGGAGATCGACGCCCGGAACCCGCGCACCGCCGGCCGTGAGCTGGTGACCGGCGCGGTGTCGGTGCGGTCCGCGTGGACC
>NZ_JBTMMT010000251.1:0-416 GCF_055517075.1 Micromonospora sp. DSM 43699 | reverse complement strand
CCGCGGTCAGCTGCTCGTACGCCTCGGTGACCAGTCCGCGCGACACCCCCAGGTCGGCCGCGAGTTCACGGCTGGAGGGCAGCCTCGTGCCGGCCGCGAGGCGGCCGGAGCGAACCGCCTCCCGCAGCGCGGACCGGAGCGCGCGCCCCCGCCCGCGCGCCGGAGCGGCAGCGGCGGGCAGCAGCAACTCCCAAGCAGGGGAGAGGGAGTCGGTCCCATCACCTCCTGTGCCGCCGCCGTCCGTCGCGCGCGTGGGCCGCCGGTCCGGATTGGTCCCCGAAGACGTCATGGAAGTGGACCTTAAACCGGTCCGACGCCGACCCTAGCGTCGGGCCCATGAACGCAACCTCTCTGCGCGGGGCCCTCCTCGCGGCCCTCGCGTGTGTGCTGGTGGGGGCATCCTTCACGGCCAACAG
>NZ_JBTMMT010000250.1:0-419 GCF_055517075.1 Micromonospora sp. DSM 43699 | reverse complement strand
CACCCAGGTCATGGCGTCGGTGGGCACGGCCATGGAGTAGTGGCCGCAGGCGATGAGGATGCCGCCGTACAGCACGGCCCGGTACGAGCCGAGGATCCGGTCGGCCAGCCAGCCGCCCGCCACGGAGACCAGATAGACCAGCGTTCCGTAGGCGGCGGAGACGGAGGCGGCGGTGCCCGGGTCCATGTCCATGCCGCCGTTCGCCACCGTGTCGGCGAAGAACAGCACCAGGATGGCCTGCATGCCCAGGAACGAGAACCGCTCCCACACCTCCAGGCCGGACAGGGTCATCAGCCCCCGTGGCTGCCCGAAGAAGGCGTGGTCGTCCTCGGGCGGGGGCTTGGCCGGTTCGGTGTCGGCGGTGCTGTGGGACAAAGCGGAGACTCCTGATCGTATGAGCTGATCCCGAACATACCGGC
>NZ_JBTMMT010000249.1:0-419 GCF_055517075.1 Micromonospora sp. DSM 43699 | reverse complement strand
CGCCACCACCCAGCCGACCCGAAAGCCCGGTGCCAGGCACTTGGAAAAGGAGCTGCACAGCAGGCTCTCGCCACGCGCATCCCAATACTTGATGGGGCGAGGCCGCTCGCGGCCAAAATAGAGCTCGGCGTAGACGTCGTCCTCCACCAGCGGCACTTCATGCGCGTTGAGCAGCGCCATCAGCGCCTGCTTGTGTCCATCCGGCATCGTATGGCCGAGCGGGTGCTGCACGTTGCCCATCAGCCAGCACGCCTTGATAGGGCGCTGGGCCAGCGCCTCGGCCAGCAGCGCCAGATCGATACCGACCCCCGGGATCACCGGGATCTCCACCGCGTTCAGTTTCAGCCGCTCCATGGCCTGCAGGGCGCCGTAGAAGGTGGGGGTCTCCACCACCACCCAGTCCCCCGGCTCGGTCAGCA
>NZ_JBTMMT010000248.1:0-420 GCF_055517075.1 Micromonospora sp. DSM 43699 | reverse complement strand
GTTCGAGCGGTACGGCATCGAGGGCCTGGTGCTCGTCTCGCCGTTCTACCGGCGTACGGCCGAGGAGTTCGACTGGGACTCCATGACCCGCTATCCGGCGGAGTTCGAGCGGATCATGGAGGAGGGAATCCGGGTCCACTCCGGCGGCCGGCTGGATCCGGAGATCCAGCTCTCCATGGCGCGCCGGGTCTGCGACCGGATCGGTCCGTACGGCTGGCTGCGGTTCGTGGACAGCTATCTGCGCACCCCGTGGCTCCGGCCCGGGCGGATCCGCGTGCCCGTCGCCGTCGTGTGCGGTGCGCTGGACATCGCGGTGGATCCGGCCGAGGGCCGCGATCTGACCGCCGACCTGCCCGACGCGTACATCCGCGTCCTCACGGACTGCGGCCACTTCCTGATGACGGAGCGGCCGGCGGAGTT
>NZ_JBTMMT010000247.1:0-420 GCF_055517075.1 Micromonospora sp. DSM 43699 | reverse complement strand
CCCGTGCCCGCGTCGGCGCTGGAGAAGCTGATCCTGCCGAGCCGTGTCACGGGCTACCACCCGGCGATGCTCGACGAGCTGACGACCACGGGCGAGGTCGTCTGGGCAGGGGCGGGGGCGCTGCCCGGCAAGGACGGCTGGGTCTCCCTCTACCTCGCCGACAGCGCGCCGCTGCGGCTGCCTCCCCCGCACCCGCTGGAGCTGTCGGCACTCCACGAGTCCGCGCTCACCGCGCTCTCAGGCGGATACGGCCTCTTCTTCCGCCAGATCGCCGACCAGGTCCGGGCCACCACCCACCCGGACTGCACGGACCAGCAGCTGGCCGACGCCCTGTGGGACCTGGCCTGGTCCGGGCGGCTGACCAACGACACCCTGGCCCCGCTGCGTTCGCTGCTGGGCTCGGGGCGGACGGCGGGCTCC
>NZ_JBTMMT010000246.1:0-420 GCF_055517075.1 Micromonospora sp. DSM 43699 | reverse complement strand
ACCCAGCGCATCGCGTACGCCGCCGAACGGTCGACCTTGGACGGGTCCTTGCCCGAGAACGCACCGCCACCGTGACGGGCCATGCCGCCGTACGTGTCGATGATGATCTTCCGGCCGGTCAGACCCGCGTCGCCCATCGGGCCGCCGATCTCGAAACGGCCGGTCGGGTTCACCAGCAGGCGGTAGCCCTCGGTGTCCAGCTTGATCCCGTCCTCGACGAGCTGCGCGAGCACGTGCTCGACGACGAACTCGCGGATGTCCGGCGCGAGCAGCGAGTCCAGGTCGATGTCGCTCGCGTGCTGCGAGGAGACGACCACCGTGTCCAGCCGCACCGCCTTGTCACCGTCGTACTCGATGGTGACCTGCGTCTTGCCGTCCGGACGCAGGTAGGGAATGGTCCCGTTCTTGCGCACCTCGGAC
>NZ_JBTMMT010000245.1:0-422 GCF_055517075.1 Micromonospora sp. DSM 43699 | reverse complement strand
GTTCGGCAGGCGGGTCACCCAGTTGTCCGGCACCAGTTTGCCGTTGTCCGCCAGGGCGTTGATGTCGGTGGCCATGTTCATGGTGATGACGTCAGCCGGCAGGCCATCGATCACGGAACGGGCCTGTTTGCTGGAGCCGCCGAAGGACATTTGCAGGGTCAGTTTGTCGTTGGGGTGCTCGGCTTCCCAGTGTTTCTGGAAGGCGGCGTTGTAGTCCTTGTAGAAATCGCGCATTACGTCATACGAGACGTTGAGCAGTGTGACGGGGGCGGCCTGAACGGCGCCCGCCAGGGCTAGGCCGGCGGCCAGGAGAGACGCGCTAACAAGTTTTTTCACTGCTCATTCCTTGTTGTTCGAGAAGGTTGTTGATTGAGTGAGGGCAATTTGCCAGCGACTATAGCCGGGCTTGCATAGACGTTTAA
>NZ_JBTMMT010000244.1:0-423 GCF_055517075.1 Micromonospora sp. DSM 43699 | reverse complement strand
CGAAGTCGCCGGCGAAGTCGCCCAACGCCTCTCCCTCTCCGTCGAAGGCGACGAAAGCGAACTCGAAGACCTCGTCAAAGCCCGCACCGTCCGCGCCATGGTCACCTGGCTCGACCAGAAGATGAGCGGCACCATCCACGTCTCGGCCACCACGACCGGCCCGCTGACGCCCACCCCCGCCCCGGCGCTCCCGGCCGCCCCCATCGGAATGCCCACCGGGATGCCCGCCGCCGCCCCCGCCGGGGCGACCGCGGCCACCGGCACCAGCCTGGCGGACTTCCAGCAGGCGATCCTCACCGTGCTCAGCGAGCGCACCGGCTACCCCGTCGACCTCATCGAACTCGACCTCGACCTCGAAGCCGACCTCTCCATCGACTCCATCAAACGCGCCGAAGTCGCCGGCGAAGTCGCCCAACGCCTCTC
>NZ_JBTMMT010000243.1:0-425 GCF_055517075.1 Micromonospora sp. DSM 43699 | reverse complement strand
ACCAACGCCGCGACCAGCGCACGCGCCACGACGGCAGCGAGCACGACGATCGCCCGCGCGGCAGCCGCCACGAGCGCCACGACCGCGGCCATCAACGCCGCGACGACGACGACGATCAGGGCGACCAAGGATTGGGCGCGCCGCACCCGCAGCGCGCCCGTCGCGACGCCGAGATCCGCCTGTACGGCCTGAACGCGGTGCGCGCGGTGTTCGCGCGGCGGCCGCAGGCGCTGCGCAAGCTGTACCTGGACGCGCCGCGCATCCCGCAATTGCAGCCGATGCTGGCCTGGTGCGTGGCCAACCGGGTCGGCTATCGCGTGGTCGAGACCCAGGACCTGGACAAGCTCGCCGCCAGCGGCCACCACGAAGGCGTGGTGGCCGAGGTGCTGCGCGAGGAAGCCGCGCCGCTGTCGACCTGGCTGCGC
>NZ_JBTMMT010000242.1:0-426 GCF_055517075.1 Micromonospora sp. DSM 43699 | reverse complement strand
CCGTGGTGCGGCAGTTGGGGGAGTGGGGGTTCGGGCCGATGAGCGAAGCCTCGTGCTCGGTGGCGCTGGTGGTGGCGGAACTGGCCGCCAACGTGGTGTGCCACGGGCGGCTGCGCGGGCGGAACTTCCATGTGTGGGTGGACTACGAACTGCCCGCGGCCCGCTTCCGTATCGAGGTCTAGGACGCCTTGCTTGGCCGTACGCCAGAGGCTCCGGCCCTGCCGCCGGACGACCAGGAGTCGGGGCGCGGCCTGTTCCTGGTGGAGTGCCTGGCGACCCGGTGGGGATGGGAGCCCCGGAACCCGATCGGGAAGACGGTGTGGGCGGAGGTGGCGGCCGATCCGCCCGCCGATGCGGTCCGGGAACAGGTCTGATCACGGACAGCCGGCGGGCCGGGGCCGGGGCCGGCCGGTGACGGCGGTGACG
>NZ_JBTMMT010000241.1:0-427 GCF_055517075.1 Micromonospora sp. DSM 43699 | reverse complement strand
AGCGGTTTGATCGGGCCCGGCCCGTCCTCGTACGCGCCCATGGCGTACATCCCCAGGTCGTTGACCGCGTCCACCACCGTGGCGTCGACGATCGGGTGGAACGCCAGCAGATGCCGGGTCGGTACGACGACGAGCGCCCCGGCCTACGGCAGGTCGTGGCCCGTCAGGGTGCGGGCCAGGTCGCCCAGGACGAGCGCCTTGCTCGCCACGAAGTGGGAGTCGCCGTACACCGAGTGCAGGAGCGCGCCCGACGGCGTACGGATCTCCTCGTGTGCCACCGGCTCGGCCAGCAGGTTCGCCCGGCCCGCCGCCTTCAGCGCGTCGAGGCCCGCGCGCTCGACGTCCGCGTCGGTCAGCATCCGTACGGTGTCGGGGGCGTCCAGGGCGAGCGCCGTGGCGATCTCGACGACCTGCTGCTGGGCGACGC
>NZ_JBTMMT010000240.1:0-427 GCF_055517075.1 Micromonospora sp. DSM 43699 | reverse complement strand
CGCCCTCGACCGGAACGGCGGCCCCCATCAGGGGCACTGCACCAACCGCTGCAACGGCATCGTCGAGATCGACGGCGGCCAGGTGACCCGCAACGCCGAGTTCTACGTCCTCGGTCATGTCGCCAAGTTCGTCCGGGCCGGCGCGGTCCGGATCGGCTCCACCAGCCAGGGCGCGGGAGGGGTGCAGAACGTCGCCTTCCAGAACGGCGACGGCAGCCGCGCGGCCGTCGTCGTCAACACCTCCTCCGGGTCGCAGCGGTTCTCGCTGACGGACAACGGCAGGTCGCTGGCGTACACCCTGCCCGCCGGCGCCGTCGCCACCTTCACCTGGGACGGGAGCGGCGGCACGACCGACCCGCCCGCGGGCTCCATCGATCCCGCCGCCTGGTACCAGGTGCGGAACGCCAACAGCGGTGCCTGCCTCGAC
>NZ_JBTMMT010000239.1:0-427 GCF_055517075.1 Micromonospora sp. DSM 43699 | reverse complement strand
CCACTGGCCCGTCCCCACCGCGGCCAACGCCCTCACCATCGACGCCCTCGACCCCCGGTCCAAGATCCCCGAGTACAAGGTGTGCGCCTGCCGCATCGAGCACGCCGAGCGGATCGACGAGGTCCCCGCCCCGCCGGTCGCCCCCGGCCATGTCGCCTACCCGGAGACCCAGGTCTCCCGTACCGACCCGCTGCCTCCCACGGCCCCACAGGGCCGTGGGACCTCGGAGAGGAGCTGATCCCCATGATGGGCAGAACGATCTTCATCGACCCGGGGCGCTGCATCGGCTGCCAGGCCTGTGTCTCCGCCTGCCGCGAATGCGACTCGCACCGCGGTAAATCGATGATCCACCTCGACTACACCGACGAGGGCCAGTCCGTCGCCTCCCTCCCGACCGTCTGCATGCACTGCGAGGACCCGGTCGCCC
>NZ_JBTMMT010000238.1:0-428 GCF_055517075.1 Micromonospora sp. DSM 43699 | reverse complement strand
ACCACACCCCATATCCCCATATGTGCGCGGCACTTGACAGCTCAGGCGGTCTGGACCAATCCTGCTGATCGACGTGGTCACGGCTCCTCCCACCACGGCACTGCCATCCGTCCCGCCGTCCGCGGCGGCCCCGCTCCCCCGGGGTCGCCGCACGGCCGGCCGAGGAGAAGAACCTGCCATGAACCTCATGACGACACCCGCCCCTCGCCGTCGGCCGCGCCTGCACCGCGCGGCGTCGGACATCCCGTACTTCAGCGCGGACGGCGAGGCCTACCTCGCGCAGACCGCCCTGCGTGAGCTCGACAAGTCGCGTCCGCTGCGGGTGCTGTCCGAGGAGGACTTCGCCCACTGGCAGACGTACGGCTACGTCATCGTCCGCGAGGCGGTCCCGGCCTCGGTGGCACGTGAACTGCTGGACTTCACCTGGG
>NZ_JBTMMT010000237.1:0-429 GCF_055517075.1 Micromonospora sp. DSM 43699 | reverse complement strand
TGACGTTCCGACGCTTCCGAGCGGCGGGCTTTCGCGGTCACGCGGTTACGCCGCTCGACGGTCACGTCGTTACGCCGCCGCGCCCCCGAACTCGCGGACCGCCTCGGACACGATCGTCTCCAGGTGGCCGTGGTGGGCGCCGCGCCAGTAGACCCGCTCGCACTCCGTGCACTGGGCGAACACGTCGTACGCCTGCTGCGTGCCGTGCTCCAGCAGCGGGCTCACGGAGTCCTTGGCGGCCCCGGTCAGGGTGCCGTTGCACGCGGTGCAGTGGGTCCACGGGTCCAGCACCGGAGCGAACCGGCCGAGGACGTCGCGGAGTTGCTCCTTGGGGCGGTCGCTGTAGACGTATGCGCCCGCCCAGATCTCGCGGCGGCGCAGCAGCCCGCGGTCCCGGGAGAGCAGGACGCGCCGCTCCCGTGCCGAGAG
>NZ_JBTMMT010000236.1:0-431 GCF_055517075.1 Micromonospora sp. DSM 43699 | reverse complement strand
TGAGTGAGCGCATCGGCGGCGAAAGCCGCATGCGAATCTTTCGGCACACGCAAGCGCGCGGCCGCGTCGCGCTGCGGGAAATCGGCCGCATCCACCGCGGCTTTCCAGCCCATCGCATACAGATCGCTGACGTCGACCACATGCCCCTGCGCGCGCAGATGCTCGCTCATCGCGTCCTTGAGCGCGCCGTTGAGCGAGGCCGGTTCGGGGTGGGCGTAGACGATGAGGATGTTCTTTTTCATGGGGGGCGTCGTGTGATCGGGGAGCTCAGGATAGGCAGCCGCGTGCGGCGGCTGGGCGCGGGGTGGCGGTTTCAATGTGGACGGGTTGGAACCAATCCGGCACACCTAGGCACCGCAATTCGATGCAGCGCAGAACGACGGTTGACAGCGCGCGCGGCGCGGGTTTTCACTGCCCTCGACCTGCATGAA
>NZ_JBTMMT010000235.1:0-431 GCF_055517075.1 Micromonospora sp. DSM 43699 | reverse complement strand
AACGGACCGTCACCCCCGACAGGGTCACCGTGCCGGAGCCGCCCGCCGGGCGCGCGCGGGTGCCTGGGGCCGGGACCGGCTGGTCGACGACCTCGGCGACCCGGCGCGCACCGGCGGCCGACATTCCGAGCGCGAAGAGGGCGTCGAGCTGGTCCAGCGCGGCCATCGCGAGCGCCGTGTAGCCGACGACCGCGGCGAGTTCGCCCGCACTGATGTCACCGCGGAGCAGGGCGAGACCTCCGGCACAGAGCACCAGCACCTCCACGGCCGGGATCAGCAGGCCCACCTGCCACCCGGTGTCCCGCTGGAGCGCCCAGACGCGGTGCCCGGTGCGGGACAGTTCCGGGAGAGGATCCAGGACCCGGCGGGTCTCGGCCGCCGCCGTGCCGCTCGCGCCGATGGTCCGGGCCCCGCCGAGCGCCTCCAGGAGC
>NZ_JBTMMT010000234.1:0-431 GCF_055517075.1 Micromonospora sp. DSM 43699 | reverse complement strand
CTGTCAACCCAATGCCCGATATGGGGGCAATGTTTCACTCCTTCCGGTCGCCGGATCAGGAGAAAGGTTTATGCGCCCAGGGGCGAGGACATGTGGCGCATCATCCGCGCTCCCAAACGCGGCTGACGCTCCGTGACCTGACTGTGATCTTGATCGCTTCAGTGATCGAATCGCAACACAAGGGCGTCCTCACTCGTCTCTCTCATGGGAGGGCGTGAGTCTGTGGAGCCTGTGGCATATGTCAGGTTTTTGCTGATTTGAACACTTTCCGCATACGCTTGGTTCCGCAGAGTGAATCCCTGGGCCAATAGCAGATCCTCGCTTGACTGGCCTGGAGCTACACACTTGTAATTTCACTCGTGTCGTTCAGCCGCAAACGGCTGCAACACGGGACGCAAGAGACAGACGAGGGGCGCACATGACCGAGCTGT
>NZ_JBTMMT010000233.1:0-432 GCF_055517075.1 Micromonospora sp. DSM 43699 | reverse complement strand
CACATAAGGCATGGCTTTGACTTGCTGATCTGGTTTGACTTTGGCGCCACCAACCATCACCACTTGCTCACCTTGTTTTAGACCGCTAGTGACAATCCATTGACCTTGGTGGGTACCTTGAACCGTAACTGGGCGTACTTGGATTTTATTATTGGCGTCAACCACATACACGGTTGATTCACCTTTGGCTGTACGATTAATGGCACTTTGTGGCAATAATACCGCATTATTGATAATACCTTGAATCAACTGGGCATTCACCATCATCCCGGGCAACAACACAAAGTTATCATTGCTAAATACCGCACGCAGATTAACCGTGCCTGTGGTACTATCCACTTTAGCTTCTTCGAAGCGAAGTTGCCCCACCATCGGGTAGGTTGAGCCATCAGCGAGCTTTAACTGAACCTGTGCGGTACGCGGTGTGCTAAG
>NZ_JBTMMT010000232.1:0-436 GCF_055517075.1 Micromonospora sp. DSM 43699 | reverse complement strand
ATCGGAAGGACATCGAGGAGGCCGCCCGGCTGCTGGTGAAGGCGTCGGGCAGCACCGAATCCGACAGCGCGTCCAGCCGCGAGATAGCCACCCTCAACAAGCTGCTCCCGGTCTACACGGGCCTGATCGAGCGCGCCCGCGCCAACAACCGCCAGGGCCTACCGCTGGGCGGCGCCTATCTCCGGTACGCGAACCAGAAGATGACCGGCGAGATGCTGCCGGCCGCCGAGCGACTGTACGCGGCGGAGTCGGGCCGGCTGGAGAGCGACTCCGCCGACGCCCGGCAGTGGCCGCTCCTCTCGCTCGGCGCGGGGATCGTGGTGCTCGGCGCCCTGGCGTGGATGCAGCGGCGCACCTACCGCCGGACCAACCGGGTGCTGAACCACGGGCTGTTGGCGGCGACGGCCGCCGCCTCGGTGGTGGTGCTCTGGATGGC
>NZ_JBTMMT010000231.1:0-437 GCF_055517075.1 Micromonospora sp. DSM 43699 | reverse complement strand
CGTTAAGGCTCATTCTAACCACGTAAAACATGGCATACCCCAGCACCAGTCCCAGGAAAACCTGCCACTGGTACTTGCGGTAAATGGAGCGGATTTTATCGGGCGAGGCATCCATGACCGGCAGGTCTGCTCGCGTCTTGAAAAAGTTGAACATGTCGTTCTCCGTTTATATTTGGCAGCATGGTTTCAGAGGAAGCTCTGATAGCGGTTGCCATCATATGAAGGGAGAATTTCAGGCGGCAAAATGACAGATATGGGTCAACACTGACTCAATCATAGGGATGTCATGAGTCAAAAGTGGCATATTCAGACTGTCCTATTGATATTCAATGAATAACAATAGCGATCCCGACGGGGTGATATGAGTCAGAACTGGCTCATCCCCCATTTAATAAAAATAATGGCATGTGCTGAATATTAGATGTGCAGCACATAAT
>NZ_JBTMMT010000230.1:0-438 GCF_055517075.1 Micromonospora sp. DSM 43699 | reverse complement strand
AGCCAGTACTCTGCGTGTTTCATGCGACGCCTGCAGGACCCCTCCCCTCATCCCGATGATCCGGACGCCCGCCGCCCGGCCGTGCCCGGCGATCTCCCGGCCGAACTGAACCCGTTCGTGGGACGTGAGGACGAACTGACCGAGCTGGGCGGACTGCTGGAGGAGTCCCGGCTCGTGACCGTCGCCGGGGTGGCGGGCGTGGGCAAGACCCGGTGCGTGACCCGGGTCGCCGCCCTGCGGGAGAAACGGTACTGCGACGGGGTCCTGCTGGCCGAGCTGTCCGCCGTACGCCACCCCGACCTGCTGGAACACGCCCTGGTCGACGCGCTGGGCCTGACCGACCACACCAGCAGGCCGCCCCGCGCCGTCCTCGTCGAACACCTCTCCGAGCGCCGGACGCTGCTGGTGATCGACGGCTTCGAGCACCTCGTCGACGCC
>NZ_JBTMMT010000229.1:0-439 GCF_055517075.1 Micromonospora sp. DSM 43699 | reverse complement strand
ACGCGGCCGAGGGCACCTGGACGCTCCGCGCCCTGGTTCCGGGTGGCAGCGCCGACCGCACGGTCGTCGCGCAGACCGGCGGTCTCTCCGAGGTCGCCATCGCCGTCTGATCCTTCGCGGGATCCGCGGTACGCCGTTTTCCACGGCACCCAGAACGGCCGAAGGGCCGCACCCCAGGGGGTTGGACGCCACCTGACGCGGGGTGCGGCCCTTCGTGCCGTCCGGCGCGCGGAGTCCTACGCTGGAAGCATGTACGCCCGACGCAGGCGGAACTACTTCCTCATGATGGGCGGATGCATCGCGCTCTTCGTGTCCGCCTGGGCCGTGGTGCGCCTGTGGTCCATGCCGGTCGCGATCGGCATGTGCGTGGTCGCCATGGTGATCCCGCCGGTCGCCGCCATGATCGCCAACCGGCGGGGCCCGGAGGACTGTTGGTGGG
>NZ_JBTMMT010000228.1:0-440 GCF_055517075.1 Micromonospora sp. DSM 43699 | reverse complement strand
GAAACGGGTCAGGCTTCTCTCACGGGTGACTCACAGAGTGGTTCCCATGACGATGACGACCTCGCCCCAGGGGCGTACCGAACTGCTCAGGCCGGACCGTACCCCCGTGCGGGTCCTGGTCGTGGACGACGAGGCTCCGCTCACCGAGCTGCTCTCGATGGCCCTGCGGTACGAGGGGTGGGAGGTGCGCAGTGCGGGCGATGGAGCCGGGGCGGTCCGGGCCGCCCGGGACTTCCGGCCCGACGCGGTGGTCCTGGACGTGATGCTTCCGGACATGGACGGGCTGTCCGTCCTGGGCCGGCTGCGCCGCGAGTACGCCGATGTGCCGGTCCTCTTCCTGACCGCCCGCGACGCCGTCGAGGACCGGATCGCCGGGCTCACCGCGGGCGGCGACGACTACGTCACCAAGCCGTTCAGCCTGGAAGAGGTCGTGGCCCGGC
>NZ_JBTMMT010000227.1:0-440 GCF_055517075.1 Micromonospora sp. DSM 43699 | reverse complement strand
CTGGCTAGCTGATTCCGCCCAGCAGGGTGCGGGCGACGGAGGCGGCGAAGTCGTCCAGGGGCTGCGGGGGCTCGCCGCCGGGGAGCGCGGCGTAGGCGAAGGCGCGCTGAGCGCAGGCGCCCATCAGCAGGGAGGCGGCGGCGTAGGTGTCCGCGTCGGCCCGGATGCGGCCCGCGCCCTGTTCGGCGCGCAGATAGGCGTCGAGCCACTGGATCGGCAGATGGGGTCCGGCCTCCAGCCCGCCCACGCCCTGCTCGTGGCGGCGTTTGAGCTGGGGTTCGGCGTAGAGGGACGCGGCCATGGGGAAGGTCTGCTCGTAGAACAGGGCGGCCACCCGGGCGATCTCGGTGAGGTTGCCCTCGACGCTGCCCTCGCCGGCCTTCAGTTCGCCGAGCAGGTTGCCGAGCCGGGGCAGCCGCTCGGCGAGGACGGTGACGAAC
>NZ_JBTMMT010000226.1:0-441 GCF_055517075.1 Micromonospora sp. DSM 43699 | reverse complement strand
CAGCGACCCCATGTAGACGCCGCAGGCGAACAGCACGATCGCTGCGGCGATGAAGATGCGGCCGACGCGCTTTTCCCGCGGCGTCAGGCCGGGCACGAGGAAGGCCCAGATCTGCCACAGCCACACGGGCGCCGCGAGGATGAGGCCGGCCCACGCCACGACCTTCAACTTGAGGTTGAACGGCGCCGTGACGGCGTTGAACGCGACCTCGACGTGCGCCTCGGGGTGGGCGTGCTGGTAGTCGCGGAACGGCTGCTCGATGAAGTCGTAGATGTTCTGGTAGTAGTGCCAGCCGATGATGCAGCACAGCAGGATCGCGACGCCGGCGACGATCGCGCGGTTGCGGAATTCGCGCAGATGGTCGCCGATGGACATCCGCGCTTCGGGGTTGTCCTTGCGTCGTCCGATGATTGCCACGAGCGAACGGGATCCGATCAGACG
>NZ_JBTMMT010000225.1:0-441 GCF_055517075.1 Micromonospora sp. DSM 43699 | reverse complement strand
ACCCACTTTCCTCCCGGCCCATTACGCTGAGCCCATGACGAACGACGGAACGACAGCCGGAGCCGCGTCGAAGGCGGACGGGACGGCCACCGGGAGCGGCGACATCGCGCGCAGCCTGGAGCTTCTGTGGGGTACCGGCGAACGCCCCAGCCGCGGCCCGAAACCGGCGCTCACCCTGGACCGGATCGTCACCGCCGCCGTCGCCGTCGCGGACGCGGAGGGGCTGGCCGCCGTCTCGATGCGCCGCCTCTCCACCGAGCTGGGCACGGGCACGATGTCGCTCTACCGCTACGTCCCCGGCAAGGCCGAGCTGCTGGACCTGATGTTCGACCGCGTGCTCGGCGAACCGTTCGCCGCCCGCCCCGACGAACCCCCCGCCGACTGGCGCGAGGCCGTCGACCGGATGGCCCGTGGGCACCTGGACACCCTGCGCCGCCACCC
>NZ_JBTMMT010000224.1:0-441 GCF_055517075.1 Micromonospora sp. DSM 43699 | reverse complement strand
CCGGTCCCCGTCGTGCTCGGCCACGAGGGCGCGGGCGTGGTGGAGGCGGTCGGGCCGGGCGTCGGCCACGTACGGCCCGGTGATCACGTCGCGCTCTCCACCCTCGCCAACTGCGGGGCCTGCGCCCAGTGCGACCGGGGCAGGCCGACCATGTGCCGCAAGGCGATCGGGCGGCCCGGCCGGCCGTTCTCGCGGGGCGGGAAGCCGGTGTTCCAGTTCGCCTCCAACTCCGCTTTCGCCGAACGTACGGTGGTGCGCGCCGTCCAGGCCGTCAGGATCCCGGCCGACCTGCCCCTCACCTCCGCCGCCCTGATCGGCTGCGGGGTGCTCACCGGTGTCGGCGCGGTCCTCAACCGGGCGAAGGTCGACCGGGGCGACAGCGTCGTGGTCATCGGCACCGGCGGCATCGGCCTCAACGTGCTCCAGGGGGCCAGGCTGGCC
>NZ_JBTMMT010000223.1:0-443 GCF_055517075.1 Micromonospora sp. DSM 43699 | reverse complement strand
GCACGGTGACGTCCAAGGACCGCAGGATGTCGGCCAGTTCGCGGCGGGAGGCCGGGTCCAGGTTGGACGAGGGTTCGTCCAGGACGAGGATCTCCGGCTCCATCGCGAGGACGGTGGCGACGGCGACGCGGCGGCGCTGCCCGAAGGAGAGGTGGTGCGGCGGCCGGGCGGCGAACTCCGCCATGCCGACCTGTTCCAGGGCGCGCAGCACCCGCTCCTCCAGCTCCGGGCCGCGCAGTCCGGCGGAGGCCGGCCCGAAGGCGACGTCCTCGCGGACGGTGGGCATGAACAGCTGGTCGTCGGGGTCCTGGAAGACGATGCCGACCCGGCGGCGGATCTCGGCGAGATTCCGTTTGGCGACCGGGAGTCCGGCGACGCGCACCGTGCCCGAGCCGGCGTCGAGGATGCCGTTGAGGTGCAGGACGAGGGTGGTCTTGCCCGCT
>NZ_JBTMMT010000222.1:0-445 GCF_055517075.1 Micromonospora sp. DSM 43699 | reverse complement strand
CAGGGTGGCGCCGTAGCGGGCGCAGGCGCCGATGACGCCGCCGGCCGCGATGGCGGCGAGGATCTCGCCCTGACGGCGCTTCGGGCCGGGCGCCTTCGCGGGCGGCCACGGGTCGACGGCGGTGTCCGGGTCGACCGGTTCGGCCTGCCTGCCGGTGGGCGGAGTGTGGTGTTCGGGGCGGTCGGGGTGCACGTGTTCAGGCTCCTACCTGATCGGCCGGTCCGTGCGCGGGCGCGCGGAAGTGTCAGGTAGGGACCGTTGGCGGCCGACGACGGTCGCGGCTGCGGTTGGTTACGGCGGGCCCCACCGCCGTACAGCCGCCCGCACGGGGTGGCTGTACGGCCAGGTTACCGGTCGCGGGGCCGACGGGTGAGGTGGCGCAGGGCCGCCTCCGCCGCGTTGGCGCCGCACATGCCGTGCGCGCCCGGCCCTGGCGGGGTGGCGG
>NZ_JBTMMT010000221.1:0-447 GCF_055517075.1 Micromonospora sp. DSM 43699 | reverse complement strand
GCCCATGAGTGCGAGCCCGAGCACACTGAATCGACTGACACGAACCAGTTGCCGTTCGGTCGCATCCGGCCGAACAAAGCGCCGATAGAAATCGTTGGCCACATAACTGGCACCCCAGTTCAGGTGCGTGTCCACTGTGCTCATGAATGCAGCCAGCAGCGATACAAATAGCAGCCCGAGCAGCCCCGCGGGCAACAAGCGCGCCATGAGTACCGGATACGCCATTTCTCGATCCGCGGCCACGATAGCGGCACCCGGGGCATCGCTGCCTTGCGTCTGCAGCGGATACGCCACCAGCGCCACCAGGGCGACGAGGATCCAGGGCCAACTGCGCACGGCGTAGTTGAGCACGGCAAACCAAAGCGCGCAGGCAGACGCATGGCGCTCATTTCGGGCGGTAAACAGCCGTTGCGCCAGGTACCCGCTTCCATCGCTGTAGTACTGAGC
>NZ_JBTMMT010000220.1:0-447 GCF_055517075.1 Micromonospora sp. DSM 43699 | reverse complement strand
CGACACCACCGATGCAACCCCGGTCGAGGAGGCCGCCGATGCTGCCCGACGACCCATGGACAGCCCGAGTACCGCACCTCTGGAATGACGCTCCCCGCCAGTCGGCGCACACGCTTGGACGCCGGAGCGCCGTGAGGCGTATGCCAACGACCTCGGCGCGGACAGGAGTCTGGTAGCGGTCACCGCAAAGACCAACCGGTCCAAGGCCGACCGGGACCCGGACCAGTGGATGCCGCCCGCCGAGTCCGCGACGTGCACGTACCTCGTCGACTGGACCGCCACGAAGCTCCGCTGGGCCCTGGCCATGGATGAGGCCGAGAAAGCCGCACTCCTCAACCTCGCCGAGCCGTGCACCGACTCCGTCGTCGAGTACGAGCCGGCCTCGTAGCTCCCTTCACCGAGGTGGCGAACTTCACCCCCTCAGTGAAAGCGGATTCGTCTCTGGGC
>NZ_JBTMMT010000219.1:0-448 GCF_055517075.1 Micromonospora sp. DSM 43699 | reverse complement strand
GTGTGCGCGATGCTCAGCGAACGCAGACTCGAAGTGCTGCGCGCCATCGTCCAGGACTATGTCGGCACCGAGGAGCCCGTCGGCTCCAAGGCGCTCACCGAGCGGCACCGGCTGGGAGTCTCCCCGGCCACCGTCTGCAACGACATGGCGGTGCTGGAGGACGAGGGCTTCATCGCCCAGCCGCACACGAGCGCGGGGCGCATCCCCACCGACAAGGGGTACCGCCTCTTCGTCGACAAGCTCGCGGGCGTCAAGCCGCTGTCCTCGCCCGAGCGCCGGGCCATCCAGAACTTCCTCGACGGCGCGGTCGACCTCGACGACGTGGTCGGCCGGACGGTGCGGCTGCTCGCGCAGCTGACCCGGCAGGTCGCCGTCGTGCAGTACCCCTCGCTGACCCGCTCGACGGTGCGGCACGTGGAGCTGCTGTCGCTCGCGCCCGCCCGGCTGA
>NZ_JBTMMT010000218.1:0-449 GCF_055517075.1 Micromonospora sp. DSM 43699 | reverse complement strand
GACATGGAGAGCAGATCCACTTTCAGGGCTTCCACATCCACCGGGATCTTGCCCACGCTCTGGACGGCGTCCACGTGCAGCAGGATCTTGCGGGAGCGGCACAGATCGCCGATGGCGGCAATGTTCTGCACCACGCCGATCTCGTTGTTCACATGCATGATGCTGACCAGAATGGTGTCATCACGCAGGGCACCTTCGATCTGCTCCAGAGTGAACAGGCCATTCGGCATCGGCTCGAGGTAGGTCACCTCATAGCCTTCACGCTCCAGCTGGCGGCAAGTATCGAGTACTGCCTTGTGCTCTGTCTTGGAGGTGATGATGTGTTTGCCCTTGCCGGCATAGAAATGGGCAACGCCCTTGATGGCCAGGTTGTTGGATTCTGTCGCGCCGGAGGTGAAGACGATCTCGCGCGGGTCGGCACCGATCAGCTCTGCCACTTGATTACGGGC
>NZ_JBTMMT010000217.1:0-449 GCF_055517075.1 Micromonospora sp. DSM 43699 | reverse complement strand
GCCTCGCGGTCGATGTCGCGGCGTGCGCCGTGCTGCGGGTGCCGCCCGTGTGGTGGTTCTACACGCTGACCGTGCTGCCCGCCGCCCTTCTGCTGCCGTGGCTGGCCGGACGGCACCGGCGAGGCCGACGCGAACTCGTACGGGAGGGCTGGCGGCTGGCCCGACGCCTGGAGGAGCGGCAGCACCTGGTCGCGGAGCGGGCGCGGCTGGCCGAACGGGCGGACATCGCGGCCGACATGCACGATTCGCTCGGCCACGCCCTGAGCCTGGTCGCCCTGCGCGCCGGAGCCCTGGAACTCTCCCCGGACCTCACCGACCGCGACCGCACCGACCTGGCCGAGCTGCGCGGAACGATCGCGGACGCCGTGGAACAGCTGAGGGAAACGGTGGCGGTCCTGCACGACCCACCGGAACCAGAACCGGCAACAGACACGGGCACAGACAAAGAC
>NZ_JBTMMT010000216.1:0-449 GCF_055517075.1 Micromonospora sp. DSM 43699 | reverse complement strand
GACCAACACCAGCCGCAGGGTGCGGGTCTGCTTCTACAGCAGCAGCGGTGGTCTCAACTACTGCCAGAGCGCCTACAAGACCACCACGGCGGGCCAGTGGAAGGTCATCGCCAGCGACGTACTGGACGGCACCCACTTCAAGTTCGAGTTCGCGAGCTCCGCCGCCTCGACGGGGCAGCGGGCCCACTGATCGTCAGGGGTCCGTACGGGTGGCGTGGGCGCGGCGTCAGCGCAGTGAGGGCCGCGTCCGCCCCGCCCAGTACTCGTCCGCCGTGATGCCCAGCAGGACCACGTCGTGGTACGTGCCCGCGAAGAACTCGTGCTGGCGCAGGCGGCCCTCCTCCACGAAGCCGAGTTTGCGGTAGAGGGCCAGCGAGGCGTCGTTGAAGGCGTAGACCTCCACCTCGCACTTGTGGCAGCGCTGTTCGGCGAACATGTAGGTCAGGATC
>NZ_JBTMMT010000215.1:0-449 GCF_055517075.1 Micromonospora sp. DSM 43699 | reverse complement strand
CGAACAACCTCTCCGAGGCCCCGGCCTTCCCGGAGGAGGCGGACCTCGCCACCACCGACGAGGACCGCGAGCTGGACACGCTGATCCCGGACTCGGCGAACCAGCCGTACGACATGCACACCGCGATCGAGCACGTCCTGGACGACGCCGAATTCCTGGAGACCCAGGCACTGTTCGCGCCGAACATCATCACCGGCTTCGGCCGGGTCGAGGGTCACCCGGTCGGCATCGTCGCCAACCAGCCGATGCAGTTCGCCGGCTGCCTGGACATCAACGCCAGTGAGAAGGCGGCCCGTTTCGTCCGCACCTGCGACGCGTTCAACGTCCCCGTCATCACCTTCGTGGACGTGCCGGGCTTCCTGCCGGGCGTGGACCAGGAGTACGGCGGCATCATCCGGCGCGGCGCGAAGCTGATCTACGCCTACGCGGAGGCGACGGTCCCGCTGATC
>NZ_JBTMMT010000214.1:0-450 GCF_055517075.1 Micromonospora sp. DSM 43699 | reverse complement strand
CTCTGTTGCCGCCCGCCACCGGCGATTAAGGTCTGGTCCTGATCATTGCCCGGCGCGTTCCCGCTCATACGGATTTCGCGCACACGTACTGGTTTTGGCGACACGTACCGGTTCCGCTCATACGCACGGCTGCTGGAGGCCGCGATGACCCTGCCGATGTTCCCGCCCGGCTTCCTCTGGGGAGCCTCCGCCTCCGCCTTCCAGACCGAGGGGGCGGTGGACGCGGACGGCAAGGGCCCCTCCGGCTGGGACGCCTTCGCCGCCCGGCCGGGCCGGATCAAGGACGGCACCGACACCACCCGGGGCACCGGCTTCCACGCCCGCTACCGCGAGGACGTCGCCCTGCTGGCCGGGCTCGGCGCCGACGCCTTCCGGTTCTCCGTCAGCTGGCCCCGTGTGGTGCCCGGCGGCAGCGGAGCCGTCAACGCCGACGGGCTCGACTTCTACGAC
>NZ_JBTMMT010000213.1:0-450 GCF_055517075.1 Micromonospora sp. DSM 43699 | reverse complement strand
CTGCGGATGTTCATGCGTTGTCTCCAATAGACGAAGGGGATGGTCGCTACACACGGAACTGCAGTACGGGGCCCGTATCGGCCGCGATGCGCTGCGTTCGAATGATGAGCGCCGCCTTCGCCGCAGAAGGTTGCATCGCATGCGGGCCAGATGCGCGAACTTGTGATGCGTTGATGGAAAGATCGCCGAATCAGACGAGTCTGATGCTTCGTGCGTCATTCATCGCGCAACGCACAACGCACAACGTGATCGGCGAGTAAGCGGCGATATGCCGCCGCGTTGCGCGGCATCGACCGGCAGAACGCGGATCGCGCGGTTGCGATCGTTCGCGCGCATCGCGCCTGCGTTCGCTGCGTCTGCAAAGAAGATCGCTAGCGACGCGCGGATTTGCGATGCGGTCACGAGAAGAATGTCGAGCCGAACGAATTCGAGCGTCCGCGCACATCGCGC
>NZ_JBTMMT010000212.1:0-450 GCF_055517075.1 Micromonospora sp. DSM 43699 | reverse complement strand
GCCGACCAGGGGATCTGGTGCCAGGGCCGGGGCTCCGCCGCCAGCAGCGTGATCTGTTACGTCCTCGGCATCACCGCCGTCGACCCGCTCCGGCACGGTCTGCTCTTCGAACGGTTCCTGTCCCTGGAGAAGGCGGGCCCGCCGGACATCGACCTCGACCTGGAGTCCGGGCGCCGCGAGGAGGTCATCCAGTACGTCTACACCCGCTACGGCCGCCGGCACGCAGCCCAGGTCGCCAACATGATCACCTATCAGCCGAGGCTCGCGGTCCGCGACGCCGCCCGCGTCCTCGGCTACCCGGAGGCGCAGACCCGGGAGATGACCCGGCACATCCACCACACCCCGCCCGGCCCCGACGCCGCCCTCCCCGACGACGTACGCGACCTCGCCGCCCAGCTCCACACCCTTCCGAGACACCTCGGGGTGCACTCGGGCGGCATGGTCCTCACC
>NZ_JBTMMT010000211.1:0-451 GCF_055517075.1 Micromonospora sp. DSM 43699 | reverse complement strand
AATCTATGGACTGCGTTTGACCTCTCTTGTCGAGGGTCATGTCTCCTCCCGTGGATCCGCATTCTGTGTCTTGAGTTCGTATGTTCTTGGGGTTCGCATGGTTCAAACTGGAGCTAGGCAACAGCCGTGGCAAGTCAGGGCTGGCGGGGCTATCGGGAAATTGCCAACCAGGTGACGCCTGGTGCGACTCCTGACCAGACTTCTACGGATCACGCTAACGGTCTTCTGTCGTTCGTCGTCGATAGTGACGTCTTGTTGCACGCCTACCTCAAGATGACGGACATGTTGGACGGGCGCCGATGTTCGGCGCTGGACTCGTGCGGTTGATGTTCAGCTGACTTGAACTTCCAGATGGACGCTGTTGTGATCACGGTGCTGAGTTCGGGAAAAGATCTCTCGGCGTTCTGGTTGTTGTGAATCGACTGGTGCGTTGGTAAGGCAATGCCTGCAT
>NZ_JBTMMT010000210.1:0-451 GCF_055517075.1 Micromonospora sp. DSM 43699 | reverse complement strand
GCCAAGTTCGACCTGACCCTCGATGTGGCGGAGACCGCGGACGGCGGCGCCGCGGGCGTCTTCGAGTACCGCACGGACCTGTTCGACGACCGGATCGTCGGGGCGCTGGCCGAGCACTACGGGCGGCTGATCGAGGAGATCGTCGCGCACCCGGACGCCCCGGTGTCCTCGCTGCGGATGCTGTCCGACGCGCAGTACGCGGAACTGGCCCCGCCGCCGGCCCCCGGCCGCACCGACGCCCGCCCGGAGCCGGTCCACGAGCGCTTCGCCCGGTGGGCCGCCCGGACGCCCGACGCGGTGGCCCTCGTCGACGGCGACACCACGATCGGCTACGCGGAACTGGACGCCCGCGCGGACCGCCTCGCCCACCGGCTGCGCGCGCACGGCGTCGGGCCGGGCACCCTGGTCGGCCTGAGCATGGAGCGGTCCGCCGCCCTGGTGACCGGGCTCC
>NZ_JBTMMT010000209.1:0-451 GCF_055517075.1 Micromonospora sp. DSM 43699 | reverse complement strand
CGGCCGCGGCGCGAAGCACAGCCGGCAGTTGTCGCAGGCCAACACGCTCGGCGACGATCCCGCCCACGCCGCGGGGAGCCTGGACGGGCGCTATCTGTTCGTGTCGAACTATTCCGGTGCGCAAAGCCCCGGCGGCAGCCTGGCGGTGTTGCCGGTCGGCGCCGACGGCCGCCTCGGCGCGACGGTGCAGGTGCTCGGCCATCGCGCCAGCCAGGCCAACCGCGAACGCCAGCTCGGCCCGCACGTGCATGCCGCGGCGCAATCGCCCGACGGCCGTTACGTGTTCGCCGCCGACCTGGGCGCCGACAAGGTCTATGCCTATCGCTACGATCCCGCGCGCAGCGCCGAGCGGCCGCTGCAGGCTGCGGCGACGCCGTGGCTGGAGCTGCCGGCCGGCAGCGGGCCGCGCCATCTGCTGTTCGCCGCCGATGGGCGCCACGCGTATCTGACC
>NZ_JBTMMT010000208.1:0-453 GCF_055517075.1 Micromonospora sp. DSM 43699 | reverse complement strand
ACCTCGGGCAGTTCGTCGAGCGCCTCGCCCGCGAGGCGGGCCAGGGTGTCGATGAGCTGGGTGGAATCGCCCACGGGGGTGGCCGGTTCGGCGTCGGGCAGCTGGCTGAGCAGGGTGGTGACGGAGCGGGCCGCGTCGAGATCGCCGACGGCCGGGAGGATTCTGGTGGTCATCCGATCCTCACTTGTCCTTGTCGAGCGTGTAGGTGCGGTCGCCGGGACGGATGGTGCCGTCGCTGCCCGGGGCGACGAGCGCCAGGCGTACGTGCTCCGCGAACGACTCGGCGTAGGCGACGCGCTGGGTGTCCAGCGTGTTCAGGGCGAAGGTGATCGGCACGGCCTCGGTCGCCCGGCTGCCCCGGTCGTCCGCGCTCGGGTCCAGGGCGGTGAGTTCGCCGACGTCCAGCACCTTGGCGTTGGCGACGATGACCTTGGACTGAGCGGAGTCGCCCTG
>NZ_JBTMMT010000207.1:0-453 GCF_055517075.1 Micromonospora sp. DSM 43699 | reverse complement strand
CTTCCGTAGGACGGCAGTTGATCGCCTTCGTGGTCCCGGAGGCCGGGGTGCTCGCGCCCGACGAGGCGCAGTTGCGCGGCTGCGCCGAGGCGGCGCTGCCGGACTACATGGTGCCCTCGGCGTACCGCGTGCTCGACGCGCTGCCGCTGACGACGAACGGGAAGGTGGACAAGAGGGCCCTGCTCGCCCTCGGGGTCCGCCCGACCCGTCTCGCGTACGCGGCCCCCGCCACGGACACCGAACGCGGGGTCGCGGAGATCTGGGCGGAGCTCCTCGGGCTGGCCCGGGTCGGCCGCCAGGAGAGCTTCTTCGCGCTGGGCGGGCATTCGCTCCTGGCGATCCAGGCCCTGACCCGGATCCGCGCCCGGTTCGGCGTACCGCTGACCGTCCAGGAGTTCTTCCAGGCGCCGACGGTCGCCGGGCTCGCCGCCGTCGTCGACACGGCCGGCACAC
>NZ_JBTMMT010000206.1:0-453 GCF_055517075.1 Micromonospora sp. DSM 43699 | reverse complement strand
CATCACCAGCAGCAGGGCCGAGCCCGAAATGAACGCGGACTGGATGAGGCCCGCCAGCGACTCCGCCTTGCCGTGGCCGAAGCGGTGCTCGTCATCGGCCGGCGCCAGCGCATAGCGAATGGCCAGCAGGTTGATGATGGAGGCGCTGACATCCATGAAGGAGTCGGTGAGCGATGCCAGCAGACTCGATGAATCCGTCATGAGCCAGGCGATCAGCTTGCCGGTGATCAGCAGGGTAGCCGTGGTGACGGCGGCCATGCTGGCCAGCGTCACCCAGCGGGAATATTGTTGATGGCTCAAAACCGGCTTTCCTCTTACGGTTAAAAATCTATTATACCCTGACCCCTGCGCCGGCTTGGCGCGAAAAATCAGCGGAATGACTTCAGATGCACAAAATACTCCTGGTCGACGACGATCTCGAGCTGACCCAGCTGCTCACCGAAATTCTGACTC
>NZ_JBTMMT010000205.1:0-454 GCF_055517075.1 Micromonospora sp. DSM 43699 | reverse complement strand
CAGCGGACCGGCGGGGTGGAGCGCCCGCCGCCGCTTCCCGGCCGTGTCCGTCAACCTTCCCCGCGTACGGCGGAATTGACGTCATCCGCCGGGAGGAGATCGCCCCTGGGGGCCTACTGCGGGCGGTCTGCCGGGCACCGCACGGCCCCCGCCGGAACGGTCCGGCGGGGGCCACGGGGAGAGCTGGGGCTACTTGCCCGTTTCGCGTTCGTACGCCTTGAGGACTTCCTCGGTGGGGACGTCCATGAGGAGCTCGCCCTTCTCCAGCCAGAGCGCGCGGTCGCAGGTGTCCCTGATCGACTTGTTGTTGTGGCTGACCAGGAAGACCGTCCCCGCCTCCTTGCGCAGCTCGCGGATCCGCTCCTCGGAGCGGACCCGGAACTTGCGGTCGCCGGTGGCCAGCGCCTCGTCGATCATGAGGACGTCGTGGTTCTTGGCGGCGGCGATCGAGAAG
>NZ_JBTMMT010000204.1:0-454 GCF_055517075.1 Micromonospora sp. DSM 43699 | reverse complement strand
CTCGGGGCCGAGGCCCAGTTCGGGCAACGGGAGCGGTGCGTTCGACAGTGACCAGGCGATCTCGGCGGAGCGCGCATAGGAAAGACCGAGGGCATCGGACCGCGAGACCAGGGTGTCCGGGGGCAGTTCGGGCGGTGGGGGCGGCAGCAGGGTGTCGAGAGTCGTCGCCGGGGTCGCACCGGCCCGCAGTTCGGCGGCGGCTTCGAGGAATGCCCTGTACTGCCCCGGTGTGGGCCCGGTGGCCGGGTCGACGTTCGTGAGGTTGGTGGCGGTGTGCCAGTCGGTGACCATCCGGTCCAGCAGGTCCGGGGTCATACGACCGTCACCGTAGCGGGCGGCGGTGCCCGGGGCACGCCAACGCACACCGTCGACGTAGGCGAGAGCTGCCAGTGCCTGCCGGTTCTCCGGCTGCTGTTCGGCGTCCGGTCCGAGGACCTCGCGCAGAGTGCGGACC
>NZ_JBTMMT010000203.1:0-456 GCF_055517075.1 Micromonospora sp. DSM 43699 | reverse complement strand
GTACGTGGGGCACCGACGCCACCACGAAGCCGCTTCTGGACACCGCGGCATCCCACGGCATCAAGGTGATCGCCGGGTTCTGGCTGCAGCCGGGCGGCGGCCCCGGCAGCGGCGGCTGTGTGAACTACCTGACGGACACCGCCTACAAGAACGACATGCTCGCCGAGTTCCCGAAGTGGGTGGAGACCTACAAGGACCATGAGGGCGTCCTCATGTGGAACGTCGGCAACGAATCCGTGATCGGCCTGCAGAACTGCTACAGCGGCGACGAACTGGAGCAGCAGCGCGACGCGTACACCACTTTCGTCAACGAGATCGCCAAGAAGATCCACGCGGTCGACCCGGACCACCCGGTCACCTCGACCGACGCCTGGACCGGGGCCTGGCCGTACTACAAGAAGAACGCGCCCGATCTCGACCTGTACGCGGTGAACTCCTACGACGCCGTCTGCGACA
>NZ_JBTMMT010000202.1:0-456 GCF_055517075.1 Micromonospora sp. DSM 43699 | reverse complement strand
AGAGCGAGGAGGCCACCACCTACCTCGCCCACTGCAAGGCCCTGGCCGCCCAGCTCTTCCCGGACGAGGCCACCGGCGCGCACACCGAGGGCGTCAGCCCGGTCACCTTCGAGGAGATCGGCGGCCCCGAGATCCCCGACCTCGCCGAGGCCTACGGCGCGGGCGGCGTGATCGTGCTCTCCAGCGTCGTCGAGGGCTTCCCGGTCAGCCTGGTCGAGGCCATGTTCTGCGGCCGGGCCACCGTCTCCACCGACGTGGGCGCGGTCGTCGAGGTCATCGGCGGCACCGGCCTGGTGGTGCCCCCGCGCAACCCCAAGGCGCTCGCCGACGCCTGCGTCGCGCTGCTGCGCGACCCCGAGCGCCGGGCCAGGCTGGGCGCCGCCGCACGGGCCCGCGCGCTCGAACTCTTCACCGTCGAACAGAACCTCGCGGCATTTCGCGGCATTTACCTGGAGC
>NZ_JBTMMT010000201.1:0-458 GCF_055517075.1 Micromonospora sp. DSM 43699 | reverse complement strand
GGTCGAGCCGGGGCTCGTGTCGATGCCCGCCTGGCGGCCCGACAACCCGCAGGCGCCCGAGCAGGAGGACCCGTACGCCTTCTCGGGCTTCGCAGGGGTTGGGCGCAAGGCGTGAGCATTCCCGCCCAGGCGTCCGGGGAACCGGACGCGGAACCAGACGGCCCGGAAGGCCGGCTCCGGAGATTCGCCAGGATCTGGAGCCGGGCCATCTTCCCCCTGACCGCCACCTCCCTCACCCGGCCGGAGTTCGAAGAGCATCTGCTGCCCCTGGCACGCGAGCTGAACGGCATCCTGCACGCCCGCCCCTTCGACGCCTCGCCCGCCCAGCGGATCGGCGCGGCCCTGATCGACGCGCACTGCACCGACCCGGACGCCCTCCGCTCCACGCTCGGCGTCGTCGACTCCTACCTCGTGCTGAACTGCGGCGGCAACGGACCGGAACCGCTCTCCACCGAGGA
>NZ_JBTMMT010000200.1:0-458 GCF_055517075.1 Micromonospora sp. DSM 43699 | reverse complement strand
ACCCGTCGATGGGTAGTGCCCGCCACTCCATGTTCTGCGATTACATCAAGGGCCACCTCCACGATGCGTTCGCGGCGGTCCGGCTCATACCTGCGCTTGATTCGCTCTGCCATTTCCGCCTCCTTCATACGTCTATTAAAAGTTGCCAATTGACAAGTGTACATTCGTACACATATAATGTACATATGTACTTATAGAGATTGAGAGGACTGAGATGTACGAGCAGTTGGCACGCAGAAAGCACGCTCTTTTTGTCTACTTTTTCATTCCAGGTCTTGCGCTAGCTACGTGGGTGACGCGCACCCCGGCGATTCGCGACGGCATTGAAGCGTCTATTGCGCAAATGGGGCTGGTGCTGCTGGGCTTATCCATTGGTTCCATGACTGGCGTGCTGGGCGCAGGCCGGCTGGTGGGGCGCCATGGCACACGTTGGACCTCGCTACTGGGCCTTTGGCTAG
>NZ_JBTMMT010000199.1:0-458 GCF_055517075.1 Micromonospora sp. DSM 43699 | reverse complement strand
ACGCTCGGCGGCCAGGGCCACCGCGCTGTCGCGGGCGGCCGAGGCCTCCTCGACGGTCAGCGTGCGGTCGGCGGCACGGAAGCGCAGCGCGTACGCCAGGGACTTGTTGCCCCCGCCGATCTGCTCGCCGGTGAAGACGTCGAACAGCCGCAGCGATTCGAGGAGTTCACCCGCGCCCTCGCGCAGCGCCCGCTCCACGTCGGCGGCCGGAACGTCCCCGGCGACGACGAGCGCGACGTCCTGGGTCGCCACCGGGAAGGTGGAGATCCGGGGCGCCTGGAGCGCTCCGTCGACGGCCTGTTCCAGGACGTCCAGCTCGACCTCGGCGGCACAGGTCCGCTCGGGCAGGTGGAGCGCCTTGATCACGCGCGGGTGCAGTTCGCCCGCGTGTCCGAAGAGGGTCTCCTCGCCGTTCACGCTGACGTACAGCGCGGCGCAGCGGCCCGGGTGCCACGGGG
>NZ_JBTMMT010000198.1:0-461 GCF_055517075.1 Micromonospora sp. DSM 43699 | reverse complement strand
AAACAGAAGAATCCAAAGTCCGCTGTATCGGGACTGCCAGAAGCAGGCCCGCTCAGCAGATCATGAGGCGCACATCCGCGCCGACCTGTTACACCCGCAACGCGTTACCTCGCGCTGGGTGGGAAAAGCCCGCAACACTTGGGACGATCCCAATACTTGCTCAGTCAGTGCTGACGTAGTCGGCGACCACCGTCGCTCATGCTCTGTTGAGAAGTAAACCTATTAAGACCCGTCGGTTTTCAACGGACGGTATTCTGGCGTTTTAGAGGTGAACAACGTGGAGCTTTTATCTGGTGGTGAGATGCTCGTCCGCTTTTTGCGTGACGAAGGCGTCGACTATATCTACGGGTACCCAGGTGGTGCTCTGCTGCATGTCTACGACGCACTGTTCAAGGAACCTGGTGTTACCCACATCCTGGTTCGCCACGAACAGGCCGCGACCCATATGGCTGATGGTTACG
>NZ_JBTMMT010000197.1:0-464 GCF_055517075.1 Micromonospora sp. DSM 43699 | reverse complement strand
CGAGCTGGGTGAGCCGGCCGGTGAGGAGTGGGTCGGGGCTGCTCGACTGGATCAGCGAAAGATGGGTCGCGGTGCGCTGGTAGAGGACGACGAGTTCGTCCGCTTCCGCGCCCGTGAGGCGGCGCCCCCGGCGCAGGAGGTGTTCGAGGCGGTCCCACTCCGTGCGGTGGGCGGTAACGAAGACGTCGAGGTCCATGGGCGTCTGTTGCTCCAGGCAAGGGTGCGTACGGGTCCGTACTACTGCGGCGCGCTGGCGGTCAGCTTGGCAGACTGGGCCCGGCTGGGGCAGAGAAGGTCGGCGAAGGGTGGGGACCGATGAGTGAGCTGGTGACCGGGGACGCGGTCGTTCTGGGGTTGAGGCCCGCGCGGCTGCCGAGCCGGGCGCTGGCCTCAGCGATCGATCTGGCGGTGATATTCACCGTCTTCATCCTGATATCGGTCGTGCTCGGTATCGCTTCCGCTTC
>NZ_JBTMMT010000196.1:0-467 GCF_055517075.1 Micromonospora sp. DSM 43699 | reverse complement strand
CGATCGACCAGGAGTCCATCCGGCGGGCGTCCCGCCGGCCCTGGTCCGGTGCGACGTCGGTTGCGGGCTCTGTTGCGGCGGGCGGCGGCGGCCCGGTCTCCTCGGCTGTCATCTCTCCCCCGTGACCTCGGTGAACGCACGCCAGTCCATCACGCACGGCACACCGGACACACGGCGGGGCCCGTACGGACAGCCCGGCGGCTCAGGGGCGGGGCAGGGATCCGGCGACCAGCTCGACCTCGTATCCCGCCGGGTCCTCCAGATAGGCGGCGTGGTGGCCGTAGCCGCCCGCGTACGGATGGCGGTCGGGGAACAGCAGCCGCCAGCCGTACGCCGGGGCCTCGGCCACCAGTGCGTCGAGGGCGGCCCGGTCGGCGATGTGGAACGCCAGGTGGTTGAGCCCGGGGCGGCGGCGGTCGTGGCCGCCCGCGGCCAGATCCGGCGACTGCTCGAGCACCACATACGCG
>NZ_JBTMMT010000195.1:0-467 GCF_055517075.1 Micromonospora sp. DSM 43699 | reverse complement strand
CCAATAAATCGTCTGGATGCAGGCATCGCCGCAGTCGCTGCCGCAGCATTCCCACGATTCGGGGCGGACGGGTTCGTCTAAAAGCGGCTCGCCCAAGAGGGCTTCGGCTTTATTCTTCAGGGTCGTATCCATCGGCAATTTCCAAGCGCGCACCGTCAAACTCGATGACTTCGCCGCCGCGTATTTTGGCGGTTTTGCGGGTTTCGGTTTCGCCGTTGCGCAACACCAGCCCTTCGGCGATAAACGCCTTCGCCTGTCCGCCGCTTTCGGCAAGTCCGGCGAGCTTCAAGAGGTCGCATAAGGCGATGTATTCGTTGTCTTCGAGATAGACGGTGGCTTCCATGAGGTTTCCTGTAATGGGTTCGGATGCGTGAAATTGTAGCATAGTTCGTCTGAAAGCCGTTTCAGACGACCTGCCCATCCACACGGTAATCCGTTTTTTCACTGTTCGCAAGAAAATACAGCAA
>NZ_JBTMMT010000194.1:0-468 GCF_055517075.1 Micromonospora sp. DSM 43699 | reverse complement strand
ACCTACGAGTGCGGCCTCGTCCTCATGGGTACGGAGGTCAAGTCCCTGCGCATGTGGCGGGCCTCCCTGGGCGACGGCTTCGTGCAGATCGACGACCACTAGGCGTGGCTCCACAACATCCACGTACCCGAGTACGTCCAGGGCACCTGGACCAACCACGCGGCCAAGCGGAAGCGCAAGCTGCTGCTGCACCGGGCAGAGATCGACAAGCTGGAGTCGAAGTCGCAGGAGACGGGCCACAACATCGTGCCGCTCGCGCTTTACTTCAAGGACGGCCGGGTCAAGGTCGAGATCGCGCTGGCGAAGGGCAAGAAGGAGTACGACAAGCGACAGACGCTCCGCGAGAAGCAGGACACGCGGGAGACGAACCGCGCCATCGCGGCGGACCGCCGGCGGCAGCGCAGCGCCTGAGCGCGCCCCCGCGGGGAATACGCTGGCATCGTCCGGCGTTGGTCACGTACGATGGGC
>NZ_JBTMMT010000193.1:0-468 GCF_055517075.1 Micromonospora sp. DSM 43699 | reverse complement strand
ACCGCAGACTGTACCATCATGTCAGCGCTGAACGTGATGGGCCGGGTCTGCATGTAATCCTTTGCCTTGAGTGATTCCATTGTGCGTTCCCCCAACCAGCCTCCCGGGCGGGAGGCGCAAGCCGGGCACTATGTCCGGCTCACTCCAAGCATAGCTCGCACCGGATCAGGAGATGGATTGCAGCAACAGCAGCAGCTCGTTCTGACTGTGGCAGTCGGTCTTCTTGAACACCCCCTTGAGGGTCGAGCGGACGGTTTCCACCTTGACACCGCGCAACTCGGCGATGTCGTTGCTGCTGTAACCCTTGCTCATCAGCACCAGCAGCTCCTTCTCGCCTATGGTGAGCGGATAGAGGCTGGCCAGCGCTTCTATGTCGGGATTGAAGGAGTGCTCGGGATCCCGCAGCACCACTTCCACATAGCGCTCGAACCGGCTGAGGCCGCTCATCAGGGTGCACTGGATCAGCAG
>NZ_JBTMMT010000192.1:0-470 GCF_055517075.1 Micromonospora sp. DSM 43699 | reverse complement strand
AGCGGAAAACACCTCAGGCGGACACCGCTCAGGCGAGCGGAAAGTGCCTCAGGCGGGCTGGGTCGCCGAGGTGATCCGCTCGGCGCGCAGCGCCTCGTACCAGCGGTCGTCGGTGGGCGGCAGCGCGTTCACGTCGAGGGCCAGCTTGAGCAGCAGATCGGCGATCTGCGGGTTGCGGGCCATCACCGGACCGTGCATGTACGTCCCGAAGACCGTGTCGTTGTACGCGCCCTCCGTGCCGTCCCCGGTGCCGTTGCCCCGGCCGAGCTGGACCCGCGCGAACGGCCGTGCCGTCGGGCCGAGATGGGTGACGCCCTGGTGGTTCTCGAACCCGGTCAGCGGCGGCAGCGCCAGCTGCGGGTCGATGTCCGCCAGTACGTCGCCGACGCACCGCGCGCCCTCGCCCCGGGTGGAGACCACGTCGAGCAGACCGAGACCCTGCTCGCGCTCGCCGAGGTCGTTGACGAACT
>NZ_JBTMMT010000191.1:0-473 GCF_055517075.1 Micromonospora sp. DSM 43699 | reverse complement strand
CCCCGACGCCGGCGGCTGGACGCCGTCCGACGTCGCACTGACATCACTGACGCAAAGTCAGATCGACCACGTGCTCGCCGGAGACGACGAGGACGACGAAGAGGACGAAGAGGACGACATGGACTCATTCTGGAGGGACGCACGGTGAACGCCCGGATCGAGGACATTCTTCCGCTCTCACCGCTCCAGGAAGGGCTGCTGTTCCACGCCCTCTACGACCACCAGGCGCCGGACGTCTACACGGTGCAGATCGTCCTGGACATCGAAGGCGAGGTCGACGCCGCCGCACTGCGCGGCGCGGCCGACAGCCTGCTGCGCCGCCACGCCAACCTGCGCGCCGCGTTCCGTTACGAGGGCCTGGACCGGCCGGTCCAGGTGATCCGCCGCAAGGCGCGTATGCCGTGGTACGAGATCGACCTCGGCACCGAGCCCGAGGACGGGCGCGAGGCCGCGTTCGCGCGCATCCTGGAGAC
>NZ_JBTMMT010000190.1:0-475 GCF_055517075.1 Micromonospora sp. DSM 43699 | reverse complement strand
CAGCCGGCCCGTCCGGGTCCTGGTGGCCGACGACGAGGCGATGGTCCGGGCCGGGGTACGGGCCATCCTGGCCAGGGACCCGCGGGTCGACGTGGTCGCCGAGGCGGGCGACGGGCACGAAGCCCTCGCGCTCGCCCGTCGACACCGGCCGGACGTCGTGCTGTTGGACATCCAGATGCCCGGCCTGGACGGTCTGACGGCGGTGGCGCGGTTCCACCGCGAGCTGCCGCCGGTCGGCGTGATCATGCTGACGACCTTCGGCCAGGACGCATACGTCACCCGCGCCCTGGAGGAGGGCGCCGACGGTTTCCTGCTGAAGGCGGACGACCCGAGGGAACTGCTCAACGGGGTACGGGCCGTGGGCGCCGGCGGGGCCTACCTCTCCCCGCGGGTCGCCAGCCGGGTCATCGCCGGGCTGCGCGCGCACCGGGCCGCGCACCCCCACCGCTCGCTAGAGCGGCTGACGGAGCGGGAA
>NZ_JBTMMT010000189.1:0-476 GCF_055517075.1 Micromonospora sp. DSM 43699 | reverse complement strand
CAGCGGTTGAACGCCGTGGCGAAGGACCCGCAGCAGGAGATCGAGCGGACCCGGTTCGCGGTGCGCGACGCCCAGCGGCTCGCCATGGCCGGCCGGCACACGCCCGACCCCCGGCACGCCCGGCCGCTCGACGACTCCGTCGCCCGGCTGGAGCGGGCCATCGCCGGGCTGGAGGGACGCCACCCGGACTACTGGCACTTCCTGACCGAGACCGAGGCCGTGCGGCAGACCGCCGCCCGGGTCGTCTCCGACATCCGTGAGGAGCGCGGCGGCACCTGATCCTTCCGGCGTCAGGGGGCGTGGTCTCCGGGGCTAGATGGCTCTAGCCTGAGCCCATGCCCCGTTACGAATTCCGCTGCCGCACCTGCGGAGACACGTTCGAACTCAGCCGTCCCATGGCCCGGTCCTCGGACCCCGCCTCCTGCCCCGCCGGCCACGACGACACCGTCAAGCTGCTGTCCGCCGTGGCCGTGGGC
>NZ_JBTMMT010000188.1:0-477 GCF_055517075.1 Micromonospora sp. DSM 43699 | reverse complement strand
GCCCTCGGCACCTCCGGGGCCTGGATCTGGCTGCTGCTGGGCGCCACCTTCGTCGGCGGCGTGGGCAACATGCTGATGATCGTCGGCTTCATGGTCACGGCCACCTCGGGCCTGCCGGACGCGGAACAGGGGCGGGCCACCGGACTGGCGACGATGACGCAGCAGGTCGGCATCGCCCTCGGCATCCCGGTGATGAGCGCGGTCGTCACCGCCGGCACCGGGGCGGCGACCGGGCCGGAAGCGGTCCTGTCCGGGGTCTCCACGGCCATCCTCGTGAACTCGGCCCTGGTCCTGGCCGGAGCCCTGCTCGCCGGGTACTTCCTGGCAGGCGAGGGCCGCGGGCCGAAGGACGCGTGAGCGGTACCGGTACGTGGGCGGGCCGGCCTCCCCGGGGGCGGGACGGGATCGACGGCGGGAGGATACGGACATGGCTGCCCCCGAGCCCGAGCACGGCGCCGCCCCCGACTCCGGTCCCAC
>NZ_JBTMMT010000187.1:0-478 GCF_055517075.1 Micromonospora sp. DSM 43699 | reverse complement strand
CCAAACGAATCATGAGGCAGATGCACGGCCGAGCCGGGTTCCCCCTGCTCCGCCACCGCATCCTCCTTCAATCACCGCTACACAGCGCTACCACCGATTACGGGACAGAGCCGAACGATTTACAGTCCCTAGCGAAGAAAGACGCGGCCATCGGGAAGTCATCCTTCTGCGTAGGCCGAGCCGAGGAGGACGGCACCCTCCGACGAGACTTCGCGGGGCGGTCCTGGTCATCGAGGAGGAGCAGGTAGACGCGGCGGTCGATGAGCCGCTGTGTGGTGGAGGAAGTGGGCACCCTGCAAGACTGCACAGCCGACTATTCAAGTAGCAATATTTGAGCCTTCCTCGGGGTGAGCCCCTCACCCCCAGAGCGCCAGCCGTGTGCGGCCAACCGGGGTTGCCCTGCTACCGGGGCGTGCACAGACTGCGGTGTATTACGCCTCGTTCTGCCGAGTGCGACACATGTCGTGAGCCGCAAAAC
>NZ_JBTMMT010000186.1:0-478 GCF_055517075.1 Micromonospora sp. DSM 43699 | reverse complement strand
ATCATGATCGCCCGGTTGAACTTCGCGTACTCCTGCGCCCAGAAGAGGTCGTTGCGGTACGCGGCCATCTGCGGGGTGTCCGCGACGAACACCGCCAGGTCGCGGTCGATCAGCCCCTGGTTGTGCGGCAGCTTCTGCGCCTGGCCGATGTGGAAGTCGGCCAGTTCCTTGCCGATGTTCCGCGAACCGGAATGCAGCATCAGCCAGACAGAACCGGTCTCATCGAGACAGAACTCGATAAAATGATTTCCGGATCCGAGCGTCCCCATCTGCTTCGTGGCACGTTCCTGACGGAATTTGACCGCGTCGGCGATCCCCCCGAACCGCCCCCAGAAGTCGTCCCATCCCGCCGTCGGGAACCCGTGCAGCTTCCCCGGGTCCACCACGGCGTCGTGCATGCCCCGGCCGACCGGAATCGCCTGCTCGATCTTGGAGCGCAGCCGTGACAGGTCGCCGGGAAGATCGTTCGCGGTGAGGG
>NZ_JBTMMT010000185.1:0-480 GCF_055517075.1 Micromonospora sp. DSM 43699 | reverse complement strand
GCCCCGGCCATCTCAGCGCGGCGATGCAAAAGCGCTGGCCGCGCGCGCAGGTGGTCGCGCTCGACCTGGCGCCGCCGATGCTGCGCCAGGCGCGCGAGAACTTCGGCGGCGGCGGCTGGCGTCAACGCCTGCTCGGCGGCGCGCGCCGGCCCGAGCCGGTGTGCGCCGACGCGCGCGCGCTGCCGCTGCGCGATGCCAGCGTCGATGTGCTGTTCTCCAACCTGTGCCTGCAATGGGTCGAAGACCTGCCGGCGGTGTTCGCCGGCTTCCGCCGCGTGCTCAAGCCCGGCGGCCTGCTGCTGGTGTCCACGTTCGGCCCGGACACCTTGTTCGAACTGCGCGGCGCCTTCGCCGAAGCCGACGCGGCGCCGCACGTGAGCCCGTTCGCCTCGATCGCCCAGTTCGGCGACGCGCTGATCGCGGCCGGCTTCAAGAATCCGGTGCTGGACCGCGACGAGTTCGTGCTCGGCCATCCTGACC
>NZ_JBTMMT010000184.1:0-481 GCF_055517075.1 Micromonospora sp. DSM 43699 | reverse complement strand
ATGTCAGCCTCTGGCCGTGTTGACTGGTCTGAGCTGTCGCGGTTGGCGGGTGCAAAAATCACCTATAACGACGACGCCGGGGAAACCGGCAGGGTGACGATCGTGCGGGAGATGTCGGTATTGGGAGCTCGGGTAGACGTCAGTATTACCGCCGTACCCGGGGTCGAGGCCACGTCTCGGCGGGTGACCTTGAGTAGTCCGTCGGCGAGCCTCGATGACATCCCAATCCCTGACGTGTTGCTCAAACCGATCCTAGAAGGGATTACCTCACGGTTTACTCTTCCTAATCTGGGAAATCTGCATTATGAATCCCTTAAAGCGACGCCACAAGGTCTCGACTTCTCTCTGGTTGGCACCGAAGTGAAACTGTCTGACCTCACGGGACGGTGATCCGCTTCGCGCGAAGAGTGAGGTGAGACTAGGACGATAAGTCGTATGCTGGTATGCGGCCGGTCGGCCGCTTGTCCCATGTCGTCAGTAC
>NZ_JBTMMT010000183.1:0-481 GCF_055517075.1 Micromonospora sp. DSM 43699 | reverse complement strand
GAGATAAGCCACACGCTGCGCGAGCAGTCCACCGCCGCCAACGAGGTGGTCTCCACCGTCGGCAACATCACCTCCCTCTCAGAGCAGTCGGGAGACGCGGCCCGTCACGTCTCCCAGGAGGCGGCCAAGCTCAAGCAGCTGTCACGGCTGCTGCGCCAGGAGATGGGCCACTTCAAGCTGTGATCCTATGGCACAAAGCAAAACGGCTGCCCAAAGGCAGCCGTTTTTTATGCGGGTGTGTCACCCTGGCATCACACTCAGCCGCGCAGGGCGGCGATGCGCTGCTCGATGGGCGGGTGGCTCATGAACAGCTCGCTCACGGAGCGCTTGCCGTTGATGCCAAAGGCCATCATGGCACCTTCCATCTGCGGCTCGGCACCGCGGGAGAGGCGCTGCAGCGCGGCAATCATCTTGTCGCGGCCGGCCAGCTTGGCGGCACCCGCGTCGGCGCGAAACTCACGCTGACGGCTGAACCACATGA
>NZ_JBTMMT010000182.1:0-488 GCF_055517075.1 Micromonospora sp. DSM 43699 | reverse complement strand
AAATGGGATTACCACACGTGGGGCGGCGTGGTGAACTTCATACCGTATGCAGGTGATGCGGCTCAGCGAGGCGTCGATGCCGTCACAGCCAAGTGGCTCGAGGAAGAAGCAGCCAGGATCGACAGTGGTCAAGCCCGGGACAACTTGGCCACCGGCATCGACCGAGAAGGACGTCTCCAGGCGATCGCCGAGCACTGGCGGGACGAGAACCCCGATGTCGAAAAGAACGAGTCGCCGTGGATGACCAACGAGCGGATCGACGACTCGGCCAACAACGGAAATGCCGCTGCACGTCGGCTCGGGAGCAAGGTATCATAGTGCGCTACGTAAAACTTGCAGCGTTCGGAGCGACTTCCGCGCTGCTGCTCCTCGGGTGTTCAGGAAAGCAGACCGCATACGATTACTCGATTCCCGAGAAGGTCTGCGGCATCGACGTCCAGCCATCGAACATGAAACCGCTGCTACCTCCCGGAAAGGAGGTCAAGGAG
>NZ_JBTMMT010000181.1:0-488 GCF_055517075.1 Micromonospora sp. DSM 43699 | reverse complement strand
CGGCCGGTACCTCGTGGCCGGTGTCGTTCCAGGTGTCCAGCAGCAGTCGCCGCTCGTCCTCGTCGACCAGGCCGAGCGTGCCGAGGACCTGGTCGGGTCCGGCGGCGGCCAGCTCGCGGAGGTAGCGCAGGAAGCGGTGGAGGTGCGCGTCGATCGCGTCCGGTGTGTAGAGCTCCGGGTTGGCGTCGAGGTCGATCTGCAGACCGTTGCCGTCGGTCCGGTCGTAGACGACCACGGACATGTCGTCGGCCGGTCCGACGGACAGGTTGTGGACGACGGCGCGGTGCCCGCCGAAGGTCAGGGCGTAGTCGAACATCATGATGTTGACCTGCGGTCCGACCAGCCGCTGGTCGTCGGCGAGGAGGTTCAGGTCGCGGCGCAGGTCCTCGTACCGGTAGCGCTGGTGCCGCAGGTCGCCGCGCATGGCGGCGGAGGTGTGGCGCAGCAGCTCTCCGACGGTCATGTCGTCGTGCGGTGCGAGGCGCAGC
>NZ_JBTMMT010000180.1:0-488 GCF_055517075.1 Micromonospora sp. DSM 43699 | reverse complement strand
CCGTGCTCAGCGAGCGCACCGGCTACCCCGTCGACCTCATCGAACTCGACCTCGACCTCGAAGCCGACCTCTCCATCGACTCCATCAAACGCGCCGAAGTCGCCGGCGAAGTCGCCCAACGCCTCTCCCTCTCCGTCGAAGGCGACGAAAGCGAACTCGAAGACCTCGTCAAAGCCCGCACCGTCCGCGCCATGGTCACCTGGCTCGACCAGAAGATGAGCACCACGGTCACCGCCACCGCGACGCTCACCGCCGCGCTCCCCTCCGGCGACCAGGTCGGCGTCACCGCAGCCGACTTCCAGCAGGCGATCCTCGCGGTGCTCAGCGAGCGCACCGGCTACCCCGTCGACCTCATCGAGCCCGACCTCGACCTCGAAGCCGACCTCTCCATCGACTCCATCAAACGCGCCGAAGTCGCCGGCGAAGTCGCCCAACGCCTCTCCCTCTCCGTCGAAGGCGACGAAAGCGAACTCGAAGACCTCGTCAAA
>NZ_JBTMMT010000179.1:0-490 GCF_055517075.1 Micromonospora sp. DSM 43699 | reverse complement strand
GGAACTGGATGTACTCCTCGGTGGAGCCGGCCAGCGCCCCTCCGAAGAGATACGTGTACATCAGGACCAGCATGATCGGGAAAGCCGTCACGTCGAAGAGCTGATCCGGCACATGCTTGATCTTCAGCATGGCGCGCCAGCCGAAGGTCACCGAAGCCGACAGCGCGCTGGGCCTCGGCGGGCGCTCGTGGCCCACCAGAAGCTCCGCGAGGCGTTCCCGGTCCGGCGCGGCGAGCTCGGCGCCCTCCAGCTCCGTCTTGGCGGTCGCGGTGCTCATGCCGCCACTCCCTTCTTGTCCGTGAGTGCGAGGAAGACCTCGTCGAGGCTGGGCTGTCCCAGCGAGAAGTTGTCGACCGTGATGCCGGACCGGGCCAGCTCGGCCAGGGCGCGCCCGGCCTGTTCCGCCGCGCCCTGCTCGGTGCGCTGTCCGTCGACCCGGGCGGTCAGCGCCACCGGGTCCGCGTCCAGCTGGACCTCCGCGTTCAGCACG
>NZ_JBTMMT010000178.1:0-490 GCF_055517075.1 Micromonospora sp. DSM 43699 | reverse complement strand
GCCGTGCACCTGTGGAACAAGCACGGCTTCGCCATCGTCGGCCGCGTGCCGGAGGCGTTCCGGCATCCGACGCTGGGTTTGGTGGATATCTACGTGATGCATCGGATGCTCTGAGTGCGCGGCAAGCGCGCTCGATCCGAATCGCACTGAAAGCCGCGCCTGATTCGATCGCCGCTTCGCCACGAACGCCCCCTGTAGGAGCGGCGCAAGCCGCGACCGCGCCAACGCAACGACGACGCCGCCCACCTACCCGTCATTCCGGCGAAAGCCGGAAACAATTTTGATTTTCGCTGTTGCGAGCGCCGGCGATAACGGCGGCAAAAGCAAAGTCAAAATGGGTTCCGGCTTTCGCCGGAATGACGGAAAATCGGGGATGACGCGGAAGTAGGAATGACGGAGAAACCGGGCCGAGGCAAAAAACAGAGCGAAGGAGAAGACGGATGTGCGACGCGGCGCCGCGCGACAGACGCATCACCGCAACCACAACGCC
>NZ_JBTMMT010000177.1:0-491 GCF_055517075.1 Micromonospora sp. DSM 43699 | reverse complement strand
GTAGAAATGCAGATCCGCGACATCTTCGAACACACGGTGCTGGCCGACTACGCCGCCCAGGTCGAGGCGCGCGCGTCGTCGACCCGGCCGGCCATCGGCCAGCGCCCGCACGGCGAGCGCATGGCGCTGTCGTTCTCGCAGGAGCGGCTGTGGTTCATCGACCAGCTCAACGGCGGCAGCCCGGAATACAACATGCCGGCGCTGTTCCAGCTCGAAGGCCGCTTCGACCTGGACCTGGCCGAACGCGCGCTGCGCCGGGTGCTGGAACGCCATGAAGTGCTGCGCACGGTCTACGCCGGCGACGAAGCCGGCGCGGCCCAACGGGTGCTGGAACAGTTCGACTTCCGGGTCGAGCGCGTCGACCTGCGCGCGCTGGGCGAGGCGCAGGCGCGCGAGGAACTGGCGCGGCGCGTGCATGCGGACATCGCCCGCCCGTTCGACCTGGCCCACGACCTGATGGTGCGCGCGAGCTGGTTCTCGCTCGCCGCGAG
>NZ_JBTMMT010000176.1:0-495 GCF_055517075.1 Micromonospora sp. DSM 43699 | reverse complement strand
CGGACTGTGGCTGCGCGATCTGCCGGAGGGCCGCGCCTCCCTCGGCTACTGGCTCACCGCGTCCGCCCGGGGCCAGGGCGTCGCCCGCGCCGCGCTGCGTACGGTCACGGGCTGGGCACTGCGCGACCTCGGCGTCCCGCGCCTCCAGCTCTTCGTCGAACCGTGGAACACCGCCTCCGCGCAGGTCGCCGAGGACGTCGGCTTCCGGCGGGAGGGGCTGCTGCGCGGCTGGCAGCAGGTGGGCGACGAGCGACGGGACATGACCGTGTACGCGCTGCTGAACACCGACGGGCCCGCAGATGACCGGGCGGCGACCGCGAACTGAACAGCGAGGCGTTACGATCGCGGGCACCGCTGCCGACCAGCAGCCGACGACCGGCAGCCGAGCCCAGGAGTACCGACCTTGTCCGCACCGTCCGCACCCCGCATCGGCGTATCCATCGTGACCATGGGGGACCGCCCGCAGGCGGTCGAGGCGCTGCTGGCGTCGGTCGC
>NZ_JBTMMT010000175.1:0-506 GCF_055517075.1 Micromonospora sp. DSM 43699 | reverse complement strand
GTGGAGCGCGCCGTGCTCGCGGCCCTGAAGGGCTCGACGACGTACACGATCAAGGGCAGCACGCTCACGGTCACCGCGGAGGGCGGCAAGGGGATCGGCGCCACGGCCGCGTCCCCCGGGGCCGGAAACAGCTCCCAGCACGGCTGAACCCGGCTCCCCGGTGTGAGGCTCACCACGAAACGGGCGTTCGGCCGGTGGCCGGGCCGGGCCGGGGGCGCGTTCACCGAGCGCCACGGCCGCCCGTCCGCCGCCGATGATCCTTACTGGCTGGTAACAGGCCTCTCGGCCCGAAAGTGAGCCCCGCGTTCCCCCGGCAAAGGTCGCGCCACCGGTGCGGCCGTCACCCAGCGTAATTGATCGAAGTCCCGCGAATCGCCCGCTCCGGGCGGCCGGCGGGCCCGTTCCCCGTGCTCCACCGTGCGTTTGCCCATCGGTCCCCAATTCGGACCAGTGGTCGATCTCGCCTACACTCGGTGCCGTGCCCCGTGGTGATGGACGACTCAACC
>NZ_JBTMMT010000174.1:0-521 GCF_055517075.1 Micromonospora sp. DSM 43699 | reverse complement strand
AACGCACCGCCCACCGTCTGCTGCGCCCCGGCGGCCTCGTCGTCATCGAGCACGCCGACACCCAGGGCGGCCAGGTGCCGTGGATCTTCACCGAGGAGCGGGGCTGGGCGGATGCCGCCGACCACCCCGACCTGAACAAGCGACCCCGGTTCGCCACCGCCCGCAAGGCCATGCCGTGACCCGGATCCGGCACCACCACCCGTACCCGCACCTGTCCGAGGAGGCCGGCTGATGGCTCGGCGATACGACTGCAACGACGCCACCGACCGGACCACGGGTCTGCGCGAGGCCGCATCGGCCGTCCGCCGGGGCGAACTGGTCGTGCTGCCCACCGACACCGTGTACGGGATCGGTGCGGACGCCTTCACCTCGGAGGCCGTCGCGGACCTGCTCGACGCCAAGGGCCGGGGCCGCAACATGCCCACCCCCGTCCTGATCGGCTCGCCGAACACCCTGCACGGCCTGGTCACCGACTTCTCCGAGGAGGCCTGGGAGCTCGGCGACGCCTTCTGGCCCGGCGC
>NZ_JBTMMT010000173.1:0-581 GCF_055517075.1 Micromonospora sp. DSM 43699 | reverse complement strand
CTCATGACCCCATCCTGGGCCGTCACGACGTCAACAGCAGTATTCAACGCTTCTCGATCCTGAACTCGCCCTGTCCGGCGGACTTGCTACGAGCCGCTGGCCCCAACTCACCCTGACAGACAGGGGGCTGGCAACGGTACAACGAAGGGCGGGCCAAGACTCCGTGACCCGCCCTCACTAGGTGTGCTGCCCAGTGGTCGTTGATCGAGGGATGCTCCCGAAGCCGACGGGACGCTCGGCCCGGAAGGGAATGGCCGGCGACGTATGATCGCCGCGAGGGCGAAGCGTCAGGCCGAGATTCCGGCACCGGTGTGGGGGAGGGGCCAGGATGTTCGGTAGGAAGAAGAAGATCGACGATCTGATGGCGCAGCTCAGGCCCGACCTGAGTCGGGAATCGCTCGGCGTCGGGCCCGGCTTCCCGGGCGTCGCCCCGAACCCGCTCCTGAGCAGTGAGGCACGGAAGCGCAATGCGGAACTGCGTACGGGGGCGCTTGCGCTCGGTGTTCTCGTCGACTGGCGGGAGGTGAACAGCAACCCTCGCGTGGTCCTGATGTTCGACGTGGAGACCGCCGACGGCATCT
>NZ_JBTMMT010000172.1:0-587 GCF_055517075.1 Micromonospora sp. DSM 43699 | reverse complement strand
CCCCGAGGTAGCCGACGGTGGTGCCCTGCTTGAGGGAGCCGGTCCACTCGGGGCTGAACGAGGAGGCGGTGGAGACGAGCCGGTCGTCGATCAGGCCCTGCCAGTACGCGGCGGTGCGCTCGGAGGCGGGGTCGGTGGTGTCGATCCGCCAGGCGTCGGTCCCGGCCCGGAACCACTGCGCGCCCGCCTGCCACGCCATGGCCTGGAAGAACGTCGGGTCGTCGGGGAAGAAGGTGGCGATCCTGGTCCTCGGTGAGGCCTTCTTCACCTGCTCCGCCGCGCTCCGGAAGTCGTCCCAGGTGGCGGGCGGTTCGATGGAGTGCTCGGTGAAGAAGTCCTTGCGGTAGTAGAAGATCTGCGGCGCGGCGTCGAAGGGGACGGCCCAGTTCTTGCCGCCGAGCGTCGTCATCTCGATCGTCTGCGGCAGGAACTTCTTCCTGACGTCCTCGGTCAGATAGGGGCTGATGTCCTGCAGCGACCCCTGGCTGACGAACGCGGACAGCTGCGGATACTCGATGGAGAGCAGATCGGGGGCGATGCCCGCCTTCACCGCGTTGGCGATCTTGGGGTAGCCGCCGAGACCGCCC
>NZ_JBTMMT010000171.1:0-592 GCF_055517075.1 Micromonospora sp. DSM 43699 | reverse complement strand
ATATACGGTCCTGCCGACGAAGGTTCTCCTCGTATCTGGGATCCACGCACGGGCGAGGGAGTCCTGGCTGACGCTTTCCACGAGCGCATCGCTGCTTGGAGGGGCAGACGCGAGGAGGCGAGCCCTTGGAAGTGGGATGAGCCGGAGATGTGCCGGATCGTCCGCCTAGCGGATGCGTTGGTCGGGCGGGGCATTCCCGTCGCCCAGGTCGTGGCGAACAACAGGCTGCGGGCCAACGAGGCGTCGAAGGGATGGGAAGCTCGTAGTCTTCCGCGGCAGGAGGGCGACTTCCTCATTACCCGGAGTGGCCCTCGGACGATCCGGGTCTCCTGCAAACCCACCCTCGGGTGGATGGTTGACATCCATGACTTCGAGCATGGCGTGCAGTGGCGCCTTGATCTCAACAGCCTCATCCACGGTCAGGCGGGCCGCGCACCCGGGACTTCACTGCCCGACGGCGATCCGACCCGCCTGGCGGACGTGATCGAGGAACTCATGGACAACCCATTTGCCTTCGTTCCCTGCCCGGAAGCGGTTACCAAGATCGAGGCACATGGGACGAGCGGCTCAGAAGGACTCACCCTCTTCAGTG
>NZ_JBTMMT010000170.1:0-593 GCF_055517075.1 Micromonospora sp. DSM 43699 | reverse complement strand
CTCCGACTCGTCCAACAACACCGCACCCATACCCACCCACTGCCACCCCTGACCCGGAAACACAAACACCACCCGACCACCACCAACCGCCACACCCGAACCCACCGAACCCACCACCACCGAACCCGAACCCGGCCGCTCCACCACCGAACCCGCCACCACCGAACCCGACGCCACCTCATCCAAACCAGCGACAACCTCCCCCACACCACCGCCGAACACGACCGCACGATGCTCGAACACCGACCGCGACGACACCAACGACCAACCCACATCCACCAGACCGGAACCACCGTCAGCCAGTCCCGCGCACACCTCACGCAACCGCGCCGCCTGCGCCCGCAACGCCCCCACCGACCGCCCCGACACCACCACCGGAACCACCGACAAACCCCCACCAGCACCACCTTCGCCACCACCAGCGGCATCGGCATCGGCATCGGTGGACCCAGCGGCCATGGCCTCATCAAACTCCGGAGCCTGCTCCAAAATCAGATGCGCATTCGTCCCCGAAATACCGAACGCCGACACCCCCGCACGACGCACACGATCCACCACCGGCCAATCCCGAGTCTCCGTCACCACCTCCACCC
>NZ_JBTMMT010000169.1:0-642 GCF_055517075.1 Micromonospora sp. DSM 43699 | reverse complement strand
GAAACCCCGACACCGCATCCCCACCCCCCACCACCAAATCCCACAAACCCTCCGCCGACACCACACCACCCGGAAAACGACACCCCATCCCCACCACCACCACCGGATCATCCACAACAGCAACCGAAGTGACCTGCCGAACCTGCTCCGGCTGTCGGCCATGGAGTTCGTCCTGCAGTTTCCGGGCAACGGCCATCGGAGTGGGATAGTTGTAGACAAGCGAGGCCGGCACCCGGATTCCGGTGCTGTGGCTCAGATGGCCACACAGCTCGACCGCAGTGACAGACTCGAATCCCTGTTCCTTGAAGGTGCGCTCCGGATCGACCGCCTGGGCCGAGTCGAGTCCCAGGACGACGGCGGTGCCGGCGCGGACAACGGCCAGCAGTCGAATCAGCTGCTCGGGCTCGGCCAACGTCAGCAGTTCGGCGCGAAGCCCCGACTCTGATTCGGCTGGTTCGTGCTCCCGCTCTGCGTGGTCGTCCAGGACGGGAGCAGGTACGCCGCCGGTGTTCGGTGCCCAGTAGTGGCGTCGTTGGAACGGATACGTCGGCAGATCCACCACCCGCGCACCCGAACCCGCAAACACACTCGCCCAATCCACCCCCACCCCACCGACGAACCCCTCACCCACCGACCGCAAGA
>NZ_JBTMMT010000168.1:0-649 GCF_055517075.1 Micromonospora sp. DSM 43699 | reverse complement strand
ACGTCTGGCTCGGGCAGGCCCTGCTGATGACCTGCGCCATGATGGGCGGCGGCTTCGAGGACGAGCTGATGGAGCGGATCCGTACGGGGGACATCGCCGTCGATCTGTACCGTCCGGCCGACCTCCAGCTGTGGTGGCTGGCCGGGGACCTGGGCCGGGCGGCGTTCCATCTGCTGGGCCGGGGGATCGCGCCGATGGTGCTGGGGGCGTTCGCCTTCGATCTGGCGCTGCCCGGTTCGCCGTGGACCTGGCCGGCGTTCCTCCTCTCGGTGTTCCTGGGCGTGGTGGTGAGCTTCGCGGTGCGCTATCTGGTCGCGCTGTCGGCGTTCTGGCTGATGGACGGGGCGGGCGCGCTGCAGATCGTGTCGCTGGCCGGGCTGTTCTTCTCCGGGATGCTGCTGCCGCTGAACCTCTTCCCCGGGCTGCTCGGCGAGGTGGCGCGGGCGCTGCCGTGGTCCTCGCTGCTCCAGGTGCCGGCCGATGTGTTCCTCGGCAAGCACACGGGGTGGGGGCTGGTGGAGGCGTACGCGTTCCAGGGCGGCTGGGCGGTGGTGCTGCTGCTGGCGGGCCGGCTGCTGCAGACCGCGGCGACCAGGAGGGTGGTGGTGCAGGGTGGCTGACACGGTGGTGGTGCGGACCGGCGGGGAAC
>NZ_JBTMMT010000167.1:0-666 GCF_055517075.1 Micromonospora sp. DSM 43699 | reverse complement strand
GCCAGCTCCTCCACCACCCGGCCGAAGGGCGCCTCCTGGTTGGCCTGCGCGGACAGCAGGTTCTCGTGCGTGCGCCGCTGGAGTTCGGCGAGCGTCGCACCGCCCGGCACCCGGTTGCGCAGCGCCACCGTGTTCACGAAGAACCCGACGACGCCCTCGAACTCCTTACGGGTCCGGTTGGCGACGGGCGCGCCGACGATGATGTCCTCCTCGCCGGTGTAGCGGTGCAGCAGGACGTCGAACGCGGTGAGCAGCACGCTGAACGGGGTGACCCCGTCGCGTCGGCACACCACCTTCAGCTGCCGTTCCAGGTCGTCCGGGAGCGTGGCCAGGAGCGTGGAGCCCTCGAAGGTGGGCCGGGCCGGGCGGTGGCGGTCGGCGGGAATCCTCAGAACGGGCAGCTCGCCGGCGAGTTCGCTCTTCCAGTGGTCGACCTGGCGGCGCAGCTCGCCGCCCACGAGCGACTGCTGCTCCCAGTCGGCGTAGTCCGCGTAACCGAGCGCGAGGGCGGGCAGGGTGGCGGGCGTGCCGGAGACGCGGCCCTCGTAGAACTGCCAGAGCTCCCGCGAGAAGAGGCTCTCCGACCAGCCGTCGGTGACGACGTGGTGGAAGTTGAGGAAGAGGTAGTGGCGGCCGGTGCCGGGGCCGGACCGGAACACGGCGGCC
>NZ_JBTMMT010000166.1:0-672 GCF_055517075.1 Micromonospora sp. DSM 43699 | reverse complement strand
CCGTCTCCTCCATGCCGCACCCGCGCCGCTGGCGCTCATCGATGCTGTCCGACTTCGCCCAGTCGCGGGCCGGTTCGTACGTCTGGGGCTTCCAGCGGCCGTGGCTGCCGGAACGGCAGCTCCTCGCGGACGACGCTGCCCTGGTGGGGAGCCTCATCCAGGACTGGGCGGGCCCGCGCACCCCGGAGTTCCCCGACGAGAAGACCCTGGACGTCTACCGCCGGGCCATGAGCATCCCCTCCACCGCCCACTGCTCGATCGAGCCGTACCGCTGGATGGTCCGCTCGATGGCGCGTCCGGACGGGATCCAGTTCAACCGGCGGATGAAGCGTCCGGTCCGGGTGCCCACGCTGCACCTGCACGGTTCGCTCGATCCGGCGGTCCGTACGCGGAGTTCGGCCGGGTCCGGCGAGTACGTCGAGGCGCCCTACCGGTGGCGACTTTTCGACGGTGTCGGGCACTTCCCGCACGAGGAGGATCCGATCGGCTTCTCCACCGAACTCATCAACTGGCTCAAGGACCCCGAGCCCGACCGGTAGGCCGGTCACACGTTCGCGCACAGCTGTCCGACGGACAGCCAATTGCCTGCCGCATAGGCCAATTGGCTGACTCGCCGACGGTTACCGACCATGGGTCACGGGCAGACGTCGGGGTATGGGCTGGACGCACGAC
>NZ_JBTMMT010000165.1:0-687 GCF_055517075.1 Micromonospora sp. DSM 43699 | reverse complement strand
CCGCATCCAACAACGCCGGATGCACCCCGAACCCCGACACGTCCACCACACCATCAGGCAGAACCACCTCGGCGAACACCTCGCCATCACCCGACCACACCCGACGCAACCCCTGAAACACCGGCCCATACGACAGACCATGGCCCACCAGCGCCTCGTACCAACCAGCCAGATCCGTCTCAGTGGCCGACGGAGGCCACATGCCAACCGCCGGTCCGACGTCCGAGGCGGGCTCCAGCACACCCTCGGCATGCCGAACCCACCCGGCACCAGGGTCCTCCTCCGACTGCGAGTACACCACGACGTCCCGCCCACCGGCCCCGACCGCACCGACACGCACCTGCACCCTCACGCCACCGACAGCCGGCAGGTACAACGGCGCGGCGACAGTGAGTTCCCGCACCCGGCAGGCACCCACCTCGTCACCAGCCCGCACCACCAACTCCACCAGAGCCGTACCCGGCACCACCACCGAACCCGACACCACGTGATCGACCAGCCACGGATGGGTCGACACCGACAACCGACCCGTCAGCACCACCCCGTCGTCACCGGCGAGCCAGACAGCCGCACCCAACAACGGATGCCCCGCCGCCGCGAGACCCACCCCCGACACGTCGCCCGCACGCCAGGCCACCGCCACCGGCCAGAACCGCTCCCGCTGGAACGCATACGTCGGCAGGTCCA
>NZ_JBTMMT010000164.1:0-736 GCF_055517075.1 Micromonospora sp. DSM 43699 | reverse complement strand
CCGCCAGCATGATCACCCTCGCCATGATCGACAACCTCGCCAAACGCCTCACCACCGAAACCACCCCAACCTGGCGAGAACCCCTAAAACCACAACACACACAAAATACGTGAATCAGACGTCCTCTCAGCTATCAGTGGCGGGTCATGGTCGAGCCGCCTAGGCACGCTCACCGCCCATGCGGACCTGCCACCGGTGCGGCTGCGCGACCTGCACCACGGCGCCGCATCCCTGGCCCTCGCCGCCGGCGTCGACCTCAAAGTCATCCAACACATGCTCGGACACTCCAGCATCGTCACCACCGCCGACGTCTACACCACCGTCCTGCACGAAGCCGCCCACCACGCCGCCGAAACAACCGCCGCCTTCGTCCTCCAGTCCGCCCGCACCCGACTCAGCCTCGCCGGCGCATCCCAAGCCTGAACACCACCAATACTGTCGGCGGACCGGCTCCGACGCAGAGGCAGATACGGCTTGATGCACAACACTGCGACGGGTCATCGGCCCCCGCTGACCGGACGTCCTGATGCCATTGGACCGACCGACGGTTCCGATGGTGACATTGCGTGACGAAGGACCATCCAGCGACGGGCGAGGCAGCTTCCTCATCTAGTGTCCTGCGCCGGAAATTCGCCTACAAAATCGTGCGAGTGATTCGAGGATCTCTTCGGCGGTCTTGGTCCAGGTAAACGGCCGTGGGTCGCGGTTCCAGTCGGCGATCCAGGAGCGGATGTCT
>NZ_JBTMMT010000163.1:0-767 GCF_055517075.1 Micromonospora sp. DSM 43699 | reverse complement strand
GGGGGGGCGGCGGGCGGCGGGGCGGGTGAGGCGGGGACGTGGAGGGTCAGCGGTCGCGGCGGGGATAGTCCAGTTCACCGGCCCGGATGGGCACGTCGACCGTGTTCTCCGGGGGTGCGAGAGGGCACGCGTACGAACTGTTGATCGCGCAGGAGGGGTTGTAGAGGTAGTTCGGGTCGAGCCGGACCCGATGGCCGGGAAGCACGGTCAGGCCCCGACCGAAGGTCCCCTTGACCGTGTCGGTGAGGTACCGACCACCGCCGTACGTCTCCCGGCCGCTCGTGCCGTCGCGGACCGGCACGAACAGTCCGCCGCCGTACGCCTCGATCCACCACAGGGTCAACGGCCCCCACGGGGTCTCGGCGACCGCCACCCGCCGGTAGCGCACCACCCCGTCCGGGCCGCCGGTGTCGATGCTCTCGGTGCCCGAGGCGGGGCGCAGCGGGGCCTCGACCACCGCCCCCGAGTCCGGCGGGAACCACCCCAGCCCGGGAAAGCCCGCCCGGTCGCCCGCCGGTAACGGGCTGGCCGGATGGGTCCGGAACAACTCGTCACGGCCCGTCCGGAAACCGACCAGGTCGGCGTCGGACAGGTACAGCGCCGCGGTGCGTTCCCGCCAGTCGAGCACATCAAGGTCGTCCACCCACCGACCCTAACCAGCCACCCGGTCCCACCCCCGCCATCCCCGGTGATCAAGAGGTTTACGTCAACATTCCGTCGAAAAGTGACACGAACCTCTTGATCACCGGGGATGGCGGGGGTGGGAC
>NZ_JBTMMT010000162.1:0-769 GCF_055517075.1 Micromonospora sp. DSM 43699 | reverse complement strand
CGCCACCACGGCGGCCACCCGCGCGGCGCTCGCCGTCGACAACGCCCGCCGCTACGAACGCGAGCACGTCATCGCCTCGACCGTCCAGCGGCGGCTGCTCCCGCAGGCCGAGCGGCAGCAGGCGGCCGTCGAGACCGCGCACGTCCTGCTGCCCGGCCGGGACAGCGGCCGCTGGTTCGACGCCATCGCCCTGTCCGGCGCCCGTACCGCGCTCGTCGTGGGCGGCGTCGCGGGCGAGGGCCTTCAATCGGCCATCGCCATGGGCCAGTTGCGTACGGTGATCCAGGCGCTGGCGGGTCTCGACCTGGAGCCGGAGGAGGTCCTCGCCCGGCTCAAGGACACCGCCGACCGCCTCGCCGGCGAACGCGCCGCCCTGCCCCCGGACGACTCGCTGCACGGCGAACCCCTGAGCGCGGGCTGCGTGTACGGGGTCTACGACCCGTTCACCCGCACCTGCACCCTCGCCCGCGCCGGGCACCCCGCGCCGCTGATCGTCGGCCCCGACGGGCGGCCCGTCGACCTCGACGTACCGGAAGGGCCCGGACTCTTCTCCGCCGACAGCGCCCTCTTCGCCCCCGCCACCGTCACCCTGGAGGAGGGCAGCCTGCTCGCGTTCTGCACCGCCGAGCTGCTCTCCGGCGACCGGGCCGCCGAACGCATCACGCGGACCCTCGCCCGGCCGGGCCGCAGCCTGCGGCAACTGGGCGACGACATCGTGTACGCGCTGCCGGACGACACCCGCTCCGCCGGTGCGGCCCTGCTCCTAGCC
>NZ_JBTMMT010000161.1:0-772 GCF_055517075.1 Micromonospora sp. DSM 43699 | reverse complement strand
GATCAAAACCCACCCGCGACACCGCAAGCGAACGACCCACCCCCACCACATCCCACCCCGAACACCCCTCCAAAAACGACACCAACCGCCCCGCCTGACCAACCACAGCCTCCACCGACCTACCCGAGACCACCCACGGCACCACACCCGACGCCGCAGGCTCCGCCGCCAGCGAAGCCTCGATCTCCGGGGCCTGCTCGACGATGAGGTGCGCGTTGGTTCCGCTCACGCCGAAGGACGACACACCCGCCCGGCGCGGGCGGCCCACCTCCGGCCACTGGCGGGGCCGCGTCAACAACTCCACGGCGCCGGCCGACCAGTCGACCTCGGGGGTCGGCTCGTCCACGTGCAACGTCGCGGGCATCACCCCCGCGCGCATCGCCATCACCATCTTGATCACACCCGCCACACCCGCCGCGGCCTGCGTGTGACCGATGTTCGACTTCAACGAGCCGAGCCGGAGCGGCTCCTGGCGGTCCCGACCGTAGGTTGCCAGCAGCGCCTGCGCCTCGATCGGGTCACCCAACCGGGTACCCGTACCGTGCGCCTCCACCACGTCCACCTCCGCGGCGGACAACCGCGCGTTCGCCAACGCGGCCCGGATCACCCGCTCCTGCGAGGGGCCGTTCGGGGCCGTCAGACCATTGCTCGCGCCGTCCTGGTTCACCGCGGAACCACGGATCACCGCCAACACCCGACGCCCACCACGCACCGCATCCGACAGCCGCTCCAACACCAGCACACCCACACCCTCGGCCCAACCCGTCCCGTC
>NZ_JBTMMT010000160.1:0-833 GCF_055517075.1 Micromonospora sp. DSM 43699 | reverse complement strand
TCGGGTCGTGTGTCGTATGTGTTGGGGTTGGAGGGTCCGTCGATTTCGGTGGATACGGCGTGTTCGTCGTCGTTGGTGGCGTTGCATTTGGCGTGTCAGGGGTTGCGGTTGGGTGAGTGTGATGTGGCGTTGGCGGGTGGGGTGACGGTGATTGCGGCGCCGGGGTTGTTTGTGGAGTTTTCTCGGCAGGGTGGGTTGTCGGGTGATGGGCGGTGTCGGGCGTTTGCGGGTGGTGCGGATGGGACGGGGTGGGGGGAGGGTGTGGGGGTGGTGGTGTTGGAGCGGTTGTCGGTGGCGCGGGAGCGTGGTCATCGGGTGTTGGCGGTGGTGCGGGGTTCTGCGGTGAATCAGGATGGTGGGTCGAATGGTTTGACGGCGCCGTCGGGTCCGTCGCAGGAGCGGGTGATTGGTGCGGCGTTGGCGAGTGGGGGGTTGGGGCCGTCTGGGGTGGATGTGGTGGAGGGTCATGGGACGGGGACTCGGTTGGGTGATCCGATTGAGGTGGGGGCGTTGTTGGGGGTGTATGGGCGTGGTCGTGTGGGTGGGTCGTTGTTGTTGGGTTCGTTGAAGTCGAATATTGGTCATGCGCAGGCTGCTGCGGGTGTGGCGGGTGTGATCAAGATGGTGATGGCGTTGCGGGCGGGGGTGGTGCCGGGGTCGTTGCATGTGGATGTGCCGACGCCGTTGGTGGATTGGTCGTCGGGTGGGGTGGAGGTGGTGACGGAGACTCGGGATTGGCCGGTGGTGGATCGTGTGCGTCGTGCGGGGGTGTCGGCGTTCGGTATTTCGGGGACGAATGCGCATCTGATTTTGGAGCAGGCTCCGGAGTTTGA
>NZ_JBTMMT010000159.1:0-867 GCF_055517075.1 Micromonospora sp. DSM 43699 | reverse complement strand
CGACGAGCCGATCGCGATCGTGGGGATGGCGTGTCGGTATCCGGGTGGGGTGGAGAGTCCGGATCAGTTGTGGGAGTTGTTGGTCTCGGGTGGGGACGGGGTGGGGGAGTTTCCGGTTGATCGGGGTTGGGATCTGGGGTCGTTGTTCGATCCGGATCCGAACAACAGTGGTACGTCGTATACGCGGCATGGTGGGTTTCTGTACGGGGCGGCGGAGTTCGATCCGGGGTTCTTCGGGATCTCGCCGCGTGAGGCGTTGGCGATGGATCCGCAGCAGCGGTTGTTGTTGGAGGCGTCGTGGGAGTCGTTCGAGTCGGCGGGGTTGGATCCGCAGGGGTTGCGGGGTAGTCGTACGGGTGTGTTCGCCGGGGTGATGTACCACGATTACGCCTCGCGGTTGTTGGATCTGCCCGCCGAGGTGGAGGGCTATGTCGGTACCGGTACGTCGGGCAGTGTCCTGTCGGGTCGGGTGGCGTACACGTTCGGGTTGGAGGGGCCGGCGGTCACTGTCGACACGGCATGTTCGTCGTCGTTGGTGGCGCTGCACTTGGCGGCGCAGGCGTTGCGGTCGGGGGAGTGTGATCTGGCGCTGGCCGGTGGTGTGACGGTGATGGCGACGCCGGGGACGTTCATCGAGTTCTCCCGGCAGCGGGGTCTGTCCCAGGACGGTCGGTGCAAGTCGTTCGCCGCGTCGGCGGATGGCACGGGCTGGGGTGAGGGTGTGGGTGTGCTGCTGGTGCAGCGGTTGTCGGATGCGCAGCGGGAGGGTCGGCGGATCCTTGCGGTGGTGCGGGGTTCGGCGGTGAATCAGGATGGTGCGTCGAACGGTCTCACCGCGCCGAATGGTCCGTCGCAGCAGCGGGTGAT
>NZ_JBTMMT010000158.1:0-913 GCF_055517075.1 Micromonospora sp. DSM 43699 | reverse complement strand
CCCCCGGGAGACGGCCCCCGGAACCCCGACCACGGAATGCGGTCCCCACCGGGTTGGTTACACCCCCTCGGACACCCGAAGCAGGTCCCCCCGACCGCCGGGCCATCCCCCCTTACCCCCGCAGGCCGCCCACCCCCCTGGGCACCCACGGCACCCCCGACCAGAGGAGCACGCCACCATGCGTACCGATCTGATCCGCAAGACCGCCCTCACCACCGCCGGCCTCGCCCTCACCACCGGCGCCATCGCCGGCCCCCTCACCGCCACCCACACCGCCCACGCCGCCACCCCCACCGCGTCGGCGCAGACCGACCACAAGCCCAACGGCGAACGCGAACTGAAGGTCGACTACCAGGCACAGCCCAACTTCTACTACTGCGGCCCCGCCGCCACCCGCAACGCCCTGTCCGTCCAAGGCAAGAACATCGACGTCGACGCCATGGCCAAAGAAATGCGCACCACCGAAGACGGCACCAACAGCATCAACGACATCACCCCCGTCCTCAACAAGGAAACCGGCCGCAACGCCTACGAAAGCACCGAAATCCGCAACTCGAAGGCCAACGACAAGCAGACCCACGAACTACGCGCCGACATCGTCCACACCATCGACGACGGCCGCGCCGTAGTCGCCAACATCGCCGGCACCGCCACCGACACCGACGGCAACACCCACTCCTTCGAAGGCGGCCACTACATCAGCGTCGTCGGCTACCACGACAACGCAAAGACCGTCACCATCGCCGACTCCGCCAACCCCGACACCGCCGCCTACCGGATCACCGTCGACAACCTCGCCGACTGGATCGCCACCCGCGGCTACACCTCCTGACCCCGAACACCGAACCGGGCCGACCCCCACCACGGGGCCGGCCCGGTTCGCCGGTTACAGGGTGTCCGGCAGGATGGACGG
>NZ_JBTMMT010000157.1:0-945 GCF_055517075.1 Micromonospora sp. DSM 43699 | reverse complement strand
GGTGCGGCGGCTCGCGGATGCCGTCGAGCGGATCGGGGTCGATGTCGGTCATGGCGACAAGGACACCAGTTCTGGACGCGCACCCGAACGCCGTTCGCCAGCCGGGTAGACGCAGTTCACTAGGCACTGGCTAGGCACGGGTGTGCATGGGTCGATGCCTACGCCAGCAAGGGAGGCCGTTTTGCCTGCTCGCGCCAGGGATGCAAACCCGAATCTCGCGCTCTACAACCTTCGTGATGCTGCCGGCGAGACTCAACAGGACGTGGCGAACGGGCTGAACCACCTCGGGACGGCGCGGGGCAAGAGACTGGCCGTCACCGCCAACCAGGTGAGCAGGTGGGAGCGGGGTATCACGTTCCCGTCGGCGCTGTACCGGCAGCTCCTTGCCGAGCACTTCGGCGTCTCCGTGCAGGATCTCGGCCTTACCCGGCAGCGCGTCACGCCGCAGCAACGCGACAGTCCTGAGAACGACTCCGGAGGTTTCGCGATCTACCAGGATTCCGAGTCTCACCCGCATGCCGAGGAGAGCCAGCAGGAGTGGCGGGCCGTCCGACGGAAGCTGAACACCCACCGGGTACAGCTCGCCAGGGAGGCAGCCCGCCTCTATGACGCGACGGATCGAGTAGGCGACACCGGTCTCATCGCGCCGCCGGAATGGCTGCCGTCGACCCCGATCGAGTTGGCGCAGTTCGGCATCGGACTCGCGCCGGAAGGAACCGCGCCGATCGTCACCGGCACCGAGGACGTATCGGCCGGTGTACGGCCGTTGGCGTCGGACGGGCGGCGCCATCAGCGCTACAGCCTCGCGCTGCGCGACGTCGAGCAACCCCGGTTGCTGGAGAACCGGCTCGCGTGGCACCTCGCGGGGGTCGACTGGAGTCAGCCCGATCGGGCGCTCACCTTCACCACCGGCACGTACTTCGGTGGTGTCGACGTCGCGGAAGC
>NZ_JBTMMT010000156.1:0-1006 GCF_055517075.1 Micromonospora sp. DSM 43699 | reverse complement strand
GGTGTTTGTTTTTCCGGGTCAGGGTGGTCAGTCGGTGGGGTTGGCGGCGGGTTTGGTGGGTCGTTGTGGGGTGTTTGATGCGCGGTTGGCGGAGTGTCAGCGGGCGTTGGCGCCGTTTGTGGATGTGGATCTGGTGTCGGTGTTGACGGGTGGGGATGAGTCGTGGTTGGAGCGGGTGGAGGTGTTGCAGCCGGTGTTGTTTGCGGTGGGGGTGTCGTTGGCGGAGGTGTGGCGGGGGGCGGGTGTGGTGCCGGGGGTGGTGGTGGGTCATTCGCAGGGTGAGATCGCGGCGGCGTGTGTGGCGGGTGTGTTGTCGTTGGAGGATGCGGCGCGGGTGGTGGCGTTGCGGGCTCGTGCTCTTGCCATGTTGGCGGGGACGGGGGCGATGGCGGCGGTGGATCTGCCCGCCGACGAGGTCACGGCCCGGTTGGCTGATCATCCTGGGGTGGTGGTGGGGGTGGTGAACGGGCCGGCGTCGGTGGTGGTGTCGGGTCCGCCGGGGCAGGTCGCGGAGTTGGTGGAGACGTTCCGGGCCGAGGGGGTGCGGGCGCGGCCGATCCGATTCGACTATGCGTCGCATTCCCCGGCGGTGGAGCAGGTCCGGGAGCAGATGCTGACCGATCTGGTCGGTGTGGTTCCGCAGGTGGGGCACACGCCGATGGTGTCCACCCTTACCGGGCGGTGGGCTGATCCCACCGCGATGGATGGTGGTTACTGGTATGAGAATCTGCGGGGTCAGGTGCGGTTCGATGCGGCGGTGCGGACGGCGGTGGGGGCGGGTTACACGACGTTCGTGGAGGTGTCGGCGCATCCGGTGTTGACGATGCCGGTCGCGGCGGTTCTGGAGGATGTGGGTGCGGTCGGGCATACGTTGGGCACGTTGCGTCGTGGTGACGATGATCCGACGCGGTTGTTGACGAGTCTGGCGAGCGCGCACGCGATCGGTCTGCCGGTCGACTGGACCAGGGTCCTCACCCCGGCACCCACCCTCGACCTACCCACCTAC
>NZ_JBTMMT010000155.1:0-1063 GCF_055517075.1 Micromonospora sp. DSM 43699 | reverse complement strand
ACTCACCCTGACGCAACGACTGGGCAGCCAGATGAAGCGCGACCAACGAGGACGAACACGCCGTGTCGACAGTGACCGCCGGCCCCTCCAACCCGAAGGTGTAGGCCACCCGACCCGACGCGACGCTTGCGGTGTTACCCGTCAGCAGATAACCGTCATGTCCGCCGGACGGCTCGTGCAGCCGTGGCCCGTACTCCTGCGCCGTCGCGCCGACGTACACGCCGGTGCGGGTGCCGCGCAACCCGGCCGGGTCGATCCCGCCGTGCTCGATGGCCTCCCACGCCGTCTCCAGCAGCAGCCGCTGCTGCGGATCCATCGCCGCCGCCTCGCGGGGGCTGATGCCGAAGAACTCGGCATCGAACCGGTCCGCGTCGTGTAGGAAACCACCAGTGGTGGCGTAGGTCTTGCCGGGGCTGTCCGGATCGGAGGCGAAGAGCGAGTCGAGGTCCCAGCCGCGGTTGGTCGGAAACCCGTCGATCGCATCGACCTCGCCGTTGACCAGACGCCAGAGGTCCTCCGGAGAGGCGACCCCTCCCGGCAGCCGACAGGCCATGCCCACGATCGCGATCGGCTCGTCGAGGGCGGCGGCCCCGTACGTGTCGTCACCCTGGCGCTGACCCTCGTCCAGGCCGAGGAGCTGACCGCCGAGGTGTTCGGCGAGTACCGCCGGGGTCGGGTAGTTGAAGAGGAGGCCGGAAGGCAGGGAGAGCCCGGTGACCCTGTTCAGCGCGTCGCGAAGCTCGACGGCCGCGAGGGAGTCGAAGCCCAGGTCGTTGAATGTCGTGTCGATGTCCACGTCGCGCGCCGATCCGTGGCCGAGGACCGCGGCGACGTGCGTACGGACCAGCTCCAGCTCATCGCCGCGCGACGCGGACCGCTTCGGGGCGCTCCGCCCGGCCGCGACGGGCGGGACCTGAGCCGGCGCGACCGCCGGGTCGTCCAGCCAGAAGCGTCGGCGTTGGAAGGCGTACGTCGGTAGATCCACCACACCCACACCCGGCAACAACCGCTCCCACTCCACCCCCACCCCATGCACATGCACACGCGCCAGAGCCGTCACCAG
>NZ_JBTMMT010000154.1:0-1100 GCF_055517075.1 Micromonospora sp. DSM 43699 | reverse complement strand
ACTGGACGTTTGTTTCGCGTTCGGGGCAGTAGTGGCCGATTCATGTTTGGACATCGGTAGCGCGATATGTCCGAACCGGTCCAGTAAGAGCGCATAAAGGCAGACGCGCACCTGCCCGACTTCAGTGCATTCCACCCCGGGATCGTGTCTGGTTCACATTCATCCCGCATAGGCGCACATGACGTCCGCCCAGCCGTCGCCCCGACACCGTACGCCTACTGCATGACCGCACGACGCCCCTACCCGTCCGACCTGTCCGACGCCCGGTGGGCCCTGATCGCACCCCGGCTGACCGCCTGGCGACAGGCCCGCACCGACGCCGGCGTCAGCGGACGCGCACCCACCCACGACCTCCGCGACATCGTCAACGCCATCCTCTACGTCAACCGCACCGGCATCGCCTGGCGCTACCTGCCCCACGACTTCCCGCCCCACGCCACGGTCTACGGCTACTTCGCCGCCTGGAGCAAGGAAGGCATCTTCACCGACCTGAACTACCAGCTCACCGGCCTCGTCCGCGACCACCACGGCCGCACCACCACACCCACCGCATCCATCATGGACAGCCAAAGCGTGAAGACCTCCACCAACGTCCCACTGTCCACACAGGGCACCGACGCCGGCAAGAAGATCGTCGGCCGCAAACGCGGCATCATCACCGACACCCTCGGCCTCCTCCTCGCCGTCACCGTCTGCGCCGCCAGCACCAGCGACAACACCATCGGCATGAACCTGCTCGACCAGGCCACCACCACCTACCCCACCCTCACCAAAACCTGGGTCGACGCCGGCTTCAAAAACCGCGTCGTCGAACACGGCGCCCACCTCGGCGTCGACGTCGAAATCGTCACCAAAAACCCACAGATCAAAGGCTTCAGCGTCGTCAAACGCCGATGGGTCGTCGAACGCACCATCGGCTGGCTCATGCACCACCGCCGACTCGTCCGCGACTACGAAACCCAACCCCACAACTCCGCCAGCATGATCACCCTCGCCATGATCGACAACCTCGCCAAACGCCTCACCACCGAAACCACCCCAACCTGGCGAGAACCCCTAAAACCACAACACACACAAAATACGTGAATCAGACGTCCTCT
>NZ_JBTMMT010000153.1:0-1103 GCF_055517075.1 Micromonospora sp. DSM 43699 | reverse complement strand
GCCCAGTAGTGGCGTCGTTGGAACGGATACGTCGGCAGATCCACCACCCGCGCACCCGAACCCGCAAACACACTCGCCCAATCCACCCCCACCCCACCGACGAACCCCTCACCCACCGACCGCAAGAACCGATCCCAACCACCCTCACCCCGCCGCAACGACCCCACCACCACCGGCCGCAACGCCGGGTCCACCGCAGCCACCGAATCCAATACCCCACCCACCAACACCGGATGAGCAGAGCACTCGACAAACCTGGAGAACCCATCACCCACCAACCGGCTCACCGTGTCAGAAAACAACACCCGCTCCCGCAAATTCCGATACCAATACCCACCATCCAAACCCGCCCCATCCACCAACCCACCCGACACCGACGAATAAAACGGCACCACCCCCGAAACAGGACACAACCCCTCAAGCAACACCCCCAACCGCGCCTCCACCGCCTCCACATGCACCGAATGCGACGCATAATCCACCGCCACCCGCCGCACCCACACACCATCACGCTCACACTCACCAACAAACCCCTCCACACCCTCCACATCCCCCGACACCACCACCGACGACGGACCATTCACCGCCGCCACACCCAACCGCCCACCCCACCCCACCAACCGACCCTCCACAACACCCACCGACAACCCCACCGACACCATCGCACCCCGACCAGCAAGCACCTCACCAACCACCCGCGACCGCACCACCACCACCCGCGCACCATCAACCACCGACAACACACCCCCCACCACCGCAGCCGCCACCTCACCCTGCGAATGCCCCACCACCGCATCCGGCACCACACCCAACGACATCCACAACCGCCCCAAAGACACCATCACCGCCCACGACACCGGCTGCACCACATCAACCCGACCCCACAACCCCCCACCCCCCACACCACACACCACCTCACGCAAATCCCAATCCACAAACCCCGCCAACGCCCGCCCACACTCCACCATCGACGCCGCAAACACCTCCGACTCCCCCCACAACACCGCACCCATCCCCACCCACTGCCACCCCTGACCCGGAAACACAAACACCACCCCACCACCACCCGAACCCGAACCCGAACCCACCGAACCCACCACCAC
>NZ_JBTMMT010000152.1:0-1141 GCF_055517075.1 Micromonospora sp. DSM 43699 | reverse complement strand
CTAGTGTCCTGCGCCGGAAATTCGCCTACAAAATCGTGCGAGTGATTCGAGGATCTCTTCGGCGGTCTTGGTCCAGGTAAACGGCCGTGGGTCGCGGTTCCAGTCGGCGATCCAGGAGCGGATGTCTGCTTCCAGGGCTTGGACGCTCTTGTGAGCGCCACGGCGGATCTTCTGGTCTGTGAGGTGGCCGAACCAGCGTTCAACCTGGTTGATCCAGGACGACCCGGTCGGGGTGAAGTGCATGTGGAAGCGGGGATGTTTCGCCAGCCAGGCCCGCACGGTCGGGGTCTTGTGGGTGCCGTAGTTGTCGCAGACCAGGTGTACGTCCAACTCGGCCGGCACCGTCTTGTCGATCGTGATCAGGAACTTTCGGAACTCGGTCGCGCGGTGCTGGCGGTGCAACTCGCCGATCACTCTGCCGTCGGCGATGTTGAACGCGGCGAACAGGCTGGTGATGCCGTTGCGGGCGTAGTCGTGGGTGCGCCGTTCGGGCATGCCGGGCATCATCGGCAAGACTGGCTGGGACCTGTCGAGGGCCTGGATCTGGCTCTTCTCGTCAACGCAGAGCACGACGGCCCGCTCGGGCGGGTGATGGTAGAGCCCGACGACGTCGACGACCTTCTCGATGAACAGCGGGTCCGTGGACAGTTTGAAGGTCTCGCTCCGATGCGGCTTAAGGCCGAAGTCACGCCAGATCCGCCCGATCGTGGACTTCGACAACCCCGACTTCTCGGCCATGGACTTGCGTGACCAGTGGGTGGCGTTGCGCGGGGTCCGCTCCAACGTCGTCACCACCACGTCCTCCACCTGGTCGAGGCTGATCGACGGTGGGCGTCCCGGTCGCTGCTCGTCCATTAGCCCATCCAGCCGTAGCTTCAGAAACCGCCGCCGCCACTTGCCCACCGTGGACAAATGCACCCCGAGATCCCTCGCGACATCGATGTTCGACCCACCTTCAGCACAAGCCAGGATGATCCGCGAACGCATCGCCAGGACCTGCGACGACTTCGCCCGCCGTGACCACCGCGTCAACGTCGCTCGCTCATCGTCGGTCAGCGTCAGCGGCGCAGTGGGACGCCCGGTTCTCGGCATCCCACCACCCTACCCACTTATCAGGCGAATTTCCGGCGCAGGACACTAG
>NZ_JBTMMT010000151.1:0-1169 GCF_055517075.1 Micromonospora sp. DSM 43699 | reverse complement strand
GGGGTGGAGGGGGGCGGGTGGGGTGACTACGGGGGGAGGGCTAGTTAGTGCGGGGTTCTTCTGGAGTGGGGCGGGTTGCGGGGGGCGGACATGGCTTGGCGGACGGTCTGGGGGATGTAGTCGGGACGCAGAGCGTCGGACCAGGTGAACCGGAGGATTCGCCAGCCCGCGTTGACCAGGCGGTTCTGCCGGCGACGGTCGGCGAAGAGTGCCTCCGGCGTACCGTGGGGGCCCATTCCGTCGGCCTCGGCGATCAGCCGGGCGGCACGCCAACCCAGGTCACCGATGCCGAGCAGATGGCCGTCCTCGTCGCGGACCTCCTGCTGCAGTACGTCGGGCGGGACACCGCCGTCGACACACCGCAGTCGTGCCCAGGTCTCCAGGGGGGACTGGGCCCGCCCGTCCACCTCGCCGAGATGACTCCTGGCCGCCGGGGCACCCCGTCGGCCCCGGACCAGCACCGGTGCGGTCGCGAGGTCCTCCGGGGTGACGAGCCCGCGGTTCAACGCCGAGTCGAGCACCGACACGGCAGGGTACCGGTCCAGTCGGAGAATCACATCCGTCACCGTCCGCAACGGTGATGTCGTGGGGATGCCGGACACCTCGACGATGTCATCGGGGCGCACGGTCAGTTGGTGGACCACGAGTGAGGGATCGGTGGGCCGCTGCGGCCGGGGGCGGTCCACAGGCACCGAGACGTGGACGGCGGAGTTCCGGCGCGGTACGGCGATGCCGTGCAGCTCCAGCGCGCTGTCGAGGACCGCAAAGGCTCCCGGACCGAGGCTGACCACCGCCGCCCGGATGCGGGTCCGGCCGGTGACCGCATCGGGTGGCTGCCCGCCCGGCGCGAAGCAACCACGGGACAGCCGCCTCCACCGGCCCGAGCGGCAGAGCTGTCTGATGTGGTCACGGGTCAGACCGGCCGCGAGGGCCTGCGACGTGGTCACCATCCCGTCCTGCCCCAGGGCGACCCGATGGATGAGTTCAAGCGGCATCACCGCCCCACCCTGACCCGCCACCCACAGCAACTTCGACCCCTGTGGAAAACCCTGTGGATAACTTTCGCGACTCAGCTGGTGATCAAGAGTTTTACGTCAAGAACGACCACTCTCGTGACGCAAACCTCTTGATCACCGGGGCGAGACGGGGCGAGACGGGGCGGGCGGGGG
>NZ_JBTMMT010000150.1:0-1224 GCF_055517075.1 Micromonospora sp. DSM 43699 | reverse complement strand
CTCCCCCACCCCCCACCCCCACCCTCGCCCCGTTGATCAAGAGGTTTACGTCAAGTTGATCGCCGGGGATGACGCAAACCTCTTGATCAACAGCGGCATCGGGGTGGGGGCGGCGTTCGCGTCAGGGGGTGGTGAGGGTGAGGAGTCGGCCGGTGGCGACGTCGAGGACCGGGCGCGTGCCGAGGGGGGCCGCCAGTGTCACGGTGACCGGTTTGAGTGCCGCGAGATCTATGCACTCCCCGGTGGCCTGGACCACGCCGCCGCCGACCACCACCACGTCGTCGCTCTCCCGCACCAGGGCGGTGGGCCCGCCGTCGCAGGCGCCCAGGGCGACCGTGTACGTCAACCGGGTCCCGTCGACCCGTTGGAGCCGATCGGCACCGGCCACGCCAGCCGGAAGTGGCCGGGTCGGCGTGGACGGTTCGGGCACGGCGGTGACCGCCCGGGGGGCCACCGCGAGCCGGGCCACCTGGGTGGTCAACTCGGCCACGGTGAACAACCAGGCCGGCACGACGGCGACCCCCCGGCTGGTGCGTACCTCGGTGGTGCCGAGGACCACGCCGGTGACGGTGAGCGGGATACAGGGGGTGACGGCCTGGGTGGAGACCGAATCGTCCGGCCTGGCGGCGTCGGTAGAGGTGGGAGCCTGCGGTGCCCGGGGCCGCCCCTCGCACGGCTGCGGATCCCCCTGGTCCAGTTCCCGGTACGCCTCGGCTGCGCTGACCAGCGGAACAGTCAGGGCACCGTCCGGGAAGCGGATCGCCGCGTCGGCGGGCACGGCCGTCGGCAGTGCGATCTGGTCCCGGTACCAGCCGGCGCGGAAGGCCGCCTCGGTCTCGGCGCTGAAGCCGGGATCGCCGACGAGCACCGTGGCGTCCTGCAGCGGCAGGTAACCGCCCGACCAGTCGGCCCCGGGCCGCCACGCCCCCGCGACCTCGGCGGCCCGCTTGTCGAACTCCTCCCGATGCCACCCCGGATCACCCCCAGCCACCCCACCCGGCCCAGCCCCGGCTGGCGCACACCCACCCACCCCCACCACCAGAAGGCCCAAGCCCACCAAAACAAGTCGCCGCATACCCCTGAGACGCCCCACCCCCGCCCCCGGTTCCCCACCCGCCCCGCCCACGCCCCGCCCCGTTGATCAAGAGGTTTAAGTCAAGTTGATCGCCCCAGATGACGCAAACTTCTTGATCAACGGGGCCGGGGCAGGGGCAGGGGCAGGGG
>NZ_JBTMMT010000149.1:0-1242 GCF_055517075.1 Micromonospora sp. DSM 43699 | reverse complement strand
ACCAGGAGCCAGCGGTGGGTGAGGGGTCGGGGGTCGCCCGTCGGCAGCGGCTTCCACACGATCCGATACCGCAACTCCCCCACCGGGTCGGCCACCACGACCGTCGTGGTGGCGGAGCCGGTCGGAGTAGGTGCCCAATAGTGGCGTCGTTGGAACGGATACGTCGGCAGGTCCACCAACCGCGCGTTCGTGCCCGCGAACACCCCACCCCAGTCCACGTCCATGCCACCCACGAACGCCTCACCCACCGACGTGAGGAACCGACCCCACCCGCCATCGTCACGCCGCAGCGACCCCACCACCACCGGCCGCACACCCGCATCCACCACCGCCGCCGACTCCAACACCCCACCCGCCAGAACCGGATGCCCCGAACACTCCACAAACCCCGAGAACCCGTCCGCCACCAACCGCCCCACAGCATCCGCGAACAACACCCGCTCCCGCAGATTCCGATACCAATACCCACCATCCAGAGCATGACCGTCGACCAGACCACCCACCAGAGAGGAATAAAACGGCACACTGCCCTGCTGCGGGGACAAGCCATCCAGAAGCCGCGACAGCTCCCCCTCCACCGCCTCCACATGCGCCGAATGCGACGCATAATCCACCGCCACCCGCCGCACCCACACACCATCACGCTCACAGTCGGCTATGAACCCCTCCGCCGCCTCCACGTCCCCCGACACCACCGTCAACGACGGACCATTCACCGCCGCCACACCCAACCGGCCGTGCCACCCCACCAACCGGCCCTCGACAGCAGCCACCGCAAGCGCCACCGACACCATCGCCCCACCACCGACCAACACCCCACCAATCACCCGCGACCGCAACGCCACCACCCGCGCACCATCAACCACGCTCAACACACCCGCCACCACCGCAGCCGCCACCTCACCCTGCGAATGCCCCACCACCGCATCCGGCGTCACACCCACCGACACCCACAACCGCGCCAACGACACCATCACCGCCCACGACACCGGCTGCACCACATCAACCCGACCCCACAATCCCCCACCCGCACCGCCACGCACCACCTCCAACAAATCCCAATCCACAAACCCCGCCAACGCCCGCCCACACTCCACCATCGAACCGGCAAACACCTCCGACTCGTCCAACAACACCGCACCCATACCCACCCACTGCCACCCCTGACCCGGAAACACAAACACCACCCGACCACCACCAACCGCCACACCCGAACCCACCGAACCCACCACCACCGAACCC
>NZ_JBTMMT010000148.1:0-1264 GCF_055517075.1 Micromonospora sp. DSM 43699 | reverse complement strand
CGTCCAGCCAGAAGCGTCGGCGTTGGAAGGCGTACGTCGGTAGATCCACCACACCCACACCCGGCAACAACCGCTCCCACTCCACCCCCACCCCATGCACATGCACACGCGCCAGAGCCGTCACCAGAGAACGCCGCTCCGAACGCCCCCCACGCAACACCGGAACCACCACCACATCCTCGACACCCCCCAAACACTCACCCACCAAACCCGCCAACGTCGCATCCGGCCCCAACTCCACAAACGCCGACACACCCAACCCCACCAACGTGCCCACACCATCAGCGAACCGCACCGCCGACCGAGCCTGCACAGCCCAATACTCCGCCGAAAACCCCTCCACCAACCCACCCGTCACATTCGACACCACCGGAATCCGCGGAACCGAATACGTCAACCCCCGCGCCACCTCAGTAAGCTCCTCCAACACCCCATCCAAACACGCCGAATGAAAAGCACAACCCACCCTCAAACGAGTCGCCCGCACCCCCTCCGCCCGAGCCAACTCCAACACCTCCAACACCGCACCCTCATCACCCGAAACCACCGTACTCACCGGACTGTTGAACCCCGCCACACCCACACCCGAACGCCCCTCCAACCACCCCGACACCCGCTCCCCACCCACATTCACCGCCACCATCGCCCCACCCACACCCTCCATCAAACGCCCCCGCGCACACACCAAACGCGCCGCATCCCCCAACGACAACACACCCGACACATGAGCCGCCACCACCTCACCCACCGAATGACCCACCACAAAATCCGGCACCACCCCGTAATGAACCAACAAACGAAACAACGCCACCTCAACCGCAAACAACGCCGGCTGAGTAAACACCGTCCGCCCCAAAAGCTCCGGCTCACCCTCAATCACCGAAACCAAAGAACGATCCAAAAACACATCAAGAGCCGCAACAACCTCATCAAAAGCAGCCGCAAAAACCGGCTCACTCACATACAACTCACGCCCCATACCCACCCGCTGACTACCCTGCCCCGAAAACACAAACGCCACCCCACCACCCGACACCACACGACCCGACACCACCCCACCACCCACCACACCCGCAGCCAAACCCCGAACACCCGCCAACAACTCCTCCCGACCCTCCCCCACCACCACCGCACGATGATCAAAACCCACCCGCGACACCGCAAGCGAACGACCCACCCCCACCACATCCCACCCCGAACACCCCTCCAAAAACGACACCAACCGCCCCCCCTGACCAACCACAGCCTCCACCGACCTACCCGA
>NZ_JBTMMT010000147.1:0-1366 GCF_055517075.1 Micromonospora sp. DSM 43699 | reverse complement strand
TACTGCAACGGCAGTAGGCGAATCGTCTTCGGGTCGGGTTCGTTGGTCTGCCTGTGACGGACGTTGATGTTGATCGTTGGCGTGGGGAGCTGGACCGGCTGCATGCCCGGATCGGGCCTCGGTTTCGCCGGTCTGAGCCTCGTCGGCGGGCGCGGCAGTACCTGTGCGGGTTGGTGTCGGGTCTGGGCCGCAAGAACGGCTGGACCCTTGCGGAGCAGGCCGGGGATGTGTCGCCGGATGGGATGCAGCGGTTGTTGCGGTGGGCGGACTGGGACGTCGACGCCGTCCGGGACGACGTGCGTGACTACGTGGTCGAGTATCTCGGTGACCCGGCCGGGGTGTTGATCGTCGATGACACCGGGTTCCTGAAGAAGGGCGTCCGGTCGGCGGGGGTGCAACGCCAGTACTCCGGCACGGCTGGTCGGACGGAGAACTGCCAGGTCGGGGTGTTCCTGGCCTACCGCTCGACGAAGGGTCACGCGTTGATCGACCGGCAGCTGTACCTGCCGGCGTCGTGGACCGATGACCGGGACCGGTGCCGGGCCGCCGGGATCCCCGACGAGGTGGAGTTCGCCACGAAGGTGCAGATGGCCCGCACCATGCTCGCCCGCGCCCTGGACGCGGGGGTGCCGGTGGGGTGGGTGACCATGGACGAGGCCTACGGGCAGTCGAAGTCCCTGCGGGTGTGGCTGGAACACCGGGATGTGGCTTATGTGGTCGCGACCCGCCGTAACGACGACATGATCACCACGACGATGGGGACCGCCCGCGCCGACGAGCTCATCGCCGCCCTGCCCGCTCGGGCGTGGTGCCGGCTCTCAGCCGGCGCCGGGGCGCACGGCCCACGCGAGTACTGGTGGGCTCGGATCCCGGTACGGATCTGCTGGAAACCGGGCCGTGGACACTGGCTCCTGGCTCGGCGCAGCATCACCACCGGCGAGATCGCCTACTACGTCTGCTACGGGCCTCGCCGCACCCGCCTGGTCGACCTCGCTCGTGTCGCTGGGGCGAGGTGGGCGATCGAGGAGTGCTTCCAGCAGGCCAAGAACGAAGCTGGCCTCGACGAGTACCAGGTGCGTGATTGGCGGGCCTGGTACGCCCACATCACCCTCGCGATGGCCGCCCACGCCTGGCTGTCCGTGGCCAGATCCTTTGCGACAAAGGGGGAACCAGCGCCGGCGACGGCATGATGATCGGCTACACGGTACCGGAGATCCGAAGACTCCTCACCGCACTCGTAGTGCGACACATCCATGAACCCGAGCATGTCTGGGCCTGGTCCCGATGGCGACGACGCCGCCAACACCAGGCCCGAACATGCCACTACCGACGACGCGGCTACCCCTGACCAACTGCCGTTGCAGTA
>NZ_JBTMMT010000146.1:0-1442 GCF_055517075.1 Micromonospora sp. DSM 43699 | reverse complement strand
GCGCAGGGCCGCGCCGCGCCGCGCCGCGCAGGGCCGCGCCGCGCCGCGCCGCGCAGGGCCGCGCCGCGCCGCGCCGCGCAGGGCCGCGCCGCGCCGCGCAGGGCCGCGCCGCGCCGCGCAGGGCAGGGGCTCAGTCGGCCATCTCGGCGCTGGCCCGGTACCGGCTGCGGTGTGCGATCCCCGCGCTGCTGACGGTCACGCGGCAACTACGATCCATGCCATCGTCGCGAGAACAGGCACGTGTCACCGCGTCACTGTCGGACGGCGGGCGTACCGGTGGCGAGGGCGGACACGGGAGCAGCCGATGAACACCGATGACACGCTCACCCGGATCAACGAGGGCGTGCAGTTGCACCACCAGCAGGGCCGGCCTGCGGCTGCCCGCGACCTGTTCGCCCAGATCTGGGATGAAATCGGCGAGGAGCAGGGTGATCCCCTGCATGTCTGCGTGCTTGCGCACTCAATGGCCGATGTGCAGGACGACGTCCAGCAGGAGCTGGTCTGGGACCAGCGCGCCCTGGCGGCGGCGGATCTGCTCACCGACGACCGGGTCGCGCGGGCCGGGGTGCCCATGTCGGTGGCTGCCCTGTATCCCTCGTTGCACCTCAACCTGGGAGAGTGCTACCGCAGGCTCGGCGATCTCGACCGGGCACGCGAGTGCCTCCAGCAGGCGCAGGCGGGGATCGGCGCGCTCGGCGACGACGATTACGGAAGGCTGATCAGGGGTGGCCTGGATCTACTGACACAGCAGCTCGCCAAAGAATAGGCACGCCTCGCCAAAAAATGGGCACGCCGCCGGCCCCGCCGGCTGGCGGGCTGTGGGCTGGCGGGCTGTGGGCTGGCGGGCTGTGGGCTGGCGGGCTGTGGGCTGGCGGGCTGTGGGCTGGCGGGCTGTGGGCTGGCGGGCTGTGGGCTGGCGGGCGCAGCTTCGCACCCGAGCCGCCTCTGCCCGCGACCGGAACCTCCGGTGGAGTCGAGGCCGGGTGCCGAAGAGCCCCGGCCAGGAAGAGCGACAGATCGCCGGGATGTGTGAGCCGGGAGGTGAATCGCTGACGTCATCAGCTCCAAAGGACGCGACCTCAATAACTTGTCCCCAGCTCCGGCGGTTGTCCACAGCGTTATCCACAGGCTGGAACGAGGGTGTTGAACCTGTAGCGGGACAACGGAAGCATGGTCGACGTGACGACCAGGGACGCCCTACCGGCCGATCTGGGTCGGACGGTCCGGGCGCTACGCCGAGAAGCCGATCTGAGCCAGCGGGAGTTGGCCATGCGCTCGGGAGTACCCCAGGCGACCATCGCCCGGATCGAGTCGGGCAGGGCAGTCGATCCACGGTTCCACACGATCGAGCGACTGGTGCAGGCGGTCGGCGGGACCCTGACGGTGTCGCTGCCGACGGTCCCACTGCCGACCACGTCACCTCCCGCCCCGCCCCCGACTCC
>NZ_JBTMMT010000145.1:0-1448 GCF_055517075.1 Micromonospora sp. DSM 43699 | reverse complement strand
GGCGGACTCAACCGGTCGTCGCAACACCTCGTGGTCAGGGAGGTGTTGCATGGTGCGTCGTCAGCAGCAGGCAGATCGGGCTTTGCGTCCGGCGATGCGTTCGCCGGGCCGGCCGATGCCGGCCCGGCATGTGGAGCGCGCGTTCTGGCGCCTGATTGCGCAGGGCAAGCGCACCGAGAAGGCAGCGCTCGAGCTGGGCGTGTCCTCCCCGGTCGCGGTGCGCTGGTTTCGGCACGCTGGCGGTATGCCGCCGTTGAGTCTGGCCGAGCCCACCGGCCGTTACCTGTCGTTCTTCGAGCGCGAGGAGATCGCGCTACTCAAGGCGCAGGGTCACGGCGTCCGTGCGATCGCCCGACAGCTCGATCGGGACCCCGGCACGATCTCGCGGGAGCTGCGGCGCAACGCCGCAACCCGTGCCGGCAAGCGGGAGTACCGGGCAGGCGTCGCGCAGTGGAAGGCGCAGATCGCGGCGCGGCGCCCGAAGCGGGTGAAGTTGGCGGGCAACCCGCGGCTATGCGAGTACGTCCAAGCGCGGCTGAGCGGGCAGTTGCAGCGTCCTGACGGGACCGTTGCCACCGGCCCGTCGACGACGTGGAAGGGGCTTAACAAGCCGCACCGCGCCGACCGGCGCTGGGCCACGGCCTGGAGCCCGGAACAGATCAGCCGGCGGCTGGTCGTCGACTTCCCCGACGATGAGGACATGCGCATCAGCCACGAGGCGATCTATCAAGCGCTCTACATCCAAGGACGCGGAGCCCTCAAGCGTGAGCTGGTCGCCTGCTTGCGCACCGGCCGGGCACTGCGCAAGCCCCGGGAACGGTCCCGGAACAGGCCGCAGGGTCACGTGACCGCCGATGTCGTGCTCAGTGAACGGCCTGCGGAGGCCACCGACCGGGCAGTTCCGGGGCACTGGGAGGGTGATCTGATCATCGGCTTGAACCGGTCGGCGATCGGTACCGTCGTGGAGCGCAGCAGCCGCTACACGCTCCTGGTCCACCTGCCCCGCCTCGAGGGCTACGGAACCGTCCCACCTGTGAAGAACGGGCCCGCCCTGGGCGGCTACGGCGCCATCGCGATGAAAGACGCCCTCATCTCGACGATGACGACGATGCCGGCCGAGCTGCTACGGTCGCTGACCTGGGACCGGGGCAAGGAACTCTCCGCCCACGCCCAATTCAAGGTCGAAACCGGCATGGCAGTCTACTTCGCCGACCCCCACTCGCCTTGGCAGCGCGGCACGAACGAGAACACCAATGGCCTGCTACGCCAGTACTTCCCCAAGGGCACCGACCTGTCCCGCTGGAGCCTCGATGACCTCCTCGCCGTCCAGGCCGCCATCAACAGCAGACCCCGCAAGGTCCTCGGCTGGAAGACACCCGCCGAGGCCCTCGACGAGCACCTAAGATTGCTGCACAGCAGCGGTGTTGCAACGACTGGTTGAACCCGGG
>NZ_JBTMMT010000144.1:0-1460 GCF_055517075.1 Micromonospora sp. DSM 43699 | reverse complement strand
GTGTCCCTATGGGTTTCGTCAAGCCGCGATCGGTGCGGTGGGGCGTGGTTGGTAGGGGATCTTGTCGCGGAGCATGGCGTATAGGACGTCGCAGCGGCGTCGGGCGAGGCAGATGAGGGCGGCGTTGTGGCGTTTGCCTTCGGCGCGTTTGCGGTCGTAGTAGGCGCGGCTGGTGGGGTCGGCGAGGGCGGCGAACGCGGCGAGGAAGAACGCGCGTTTGAGGTTCTTGTTGCCGCCGCGGGGTGGGTGTTCTCCGCGGATGCTGCTGCCGGATCGTCGGGTGACGGGGGCGAGGCCGGCGTAGGCGGCGAGGTGGCCGGGGGTGGCGAAGGCGGTGCCGTCGCCGACTTCGAGCAGGATCCGGGCGGCGGTCCTGACGCCGATGCCGGGCATCGAGGTCAGGACCGGGGCAAGAGGGTGCGCATCAAGCATCCTCTCGACCTCTCCAGCGGCCTGGTCTCGCTGACGCAGGACGTCACGGAGGCTGTCGGCGAGGCGGGGCAGGATCGTCTCCGCCGCCTGGGTGCCGGGGACGGTGACGGTCTGCTCGTCCAGGGCGGTCATGATCTGCTCGACGAGCCGTTCACCCATGCGGGGTGCATGGACGGCGGCGATCGAGGTCAGTTTGCGGCGGCCGGCTTTGCGTAGCCCGGCCGGGCCGCCGCACCGCGACAGCAGCTCCAGGACCGCCTTGTGGTGCACTTTCGGACCGAGTACCCGTTCCAGAGCGGGGTGGATCTGGGTGAGCAGGCCCCGGATCCGGTTGGACACGCGGGTGGCTTCGCCAGCGAGGTCGTCGTCGAAGCCGACCAGGACTTCCAGCTCGGCCAGAGCCTCGTCGCCGACGTCGACCCGCCGCAGGGTGTGCGGCAGGGTGCGGGCGGCATCGGCGATGACGTAGGCGTCGCGGGCGTCGGTCTTCGCCGCACCGGGGTGCAGGTCAGCGATGCGGCGCATCGCCAGGCCGGGCAGGTAGGCCACCTGATGACCGCATGCCCGAGCCACCGCCACCGGCAAGGCACCGATCGACGCGGGCTGGTCAACCACCACCAAGACCGTGCCGTGGCGGGCCAGCTTGTCGAACAGCTGCCGCAGCCGGGCTTCGGTGTTCGGCAACGGCGCGTCGTGCAGCCGCTTGCCGTCCGGGCCCAGCCCAACCGCGTGGTGACCTTCCTTGCCGACGTCCAAGCCGAGGTAGACACCGTATCCGTCGTGCACCACACCCGCCTCCACGCATCGCACCGTGGCCTCGGCCGCAGTCAGGGCGTCGGACTGCCGGCAGCCACGTTACGAAGAGACCTACCCCGAACACGGGGCGGCCGTGTCCCTATCAGCGGTCCGCCGACGCCACCCGACCCGGCGACAACACCCCCCGGATCATGAGAACGACAGGGGCAGGAAGTCATACCGGGCCGGGCGACCGAGGGTCCCCGGCTGGGGACGATCAAAAAGGTAACGGG
>NZ_JBTMMT010000143.1:0-1496 GCF_055517075.1 Micromonospora sp. DSM 43699 | reverse complement strand
CCCCCCCCGCCCCCGCTCCTCTTCCCCGCCCACCGCGACCGCAGCGCCCACCCGGCGCGTCCCACCCGCACACCCCGCCCCCGGCCCGGCCGTCACACCCACCCGGCGCGTCCCACCCGACCGCCCGGTAGAGCCCGCCCGACCGCCCGACATGTCCCGCCCGGCCACCATTGGAGACGAGTTGCATGCCCGAGCTGACCACGATCTCCGACGCCGAACGTCGGCGCATCGTCTGCGAGTTCGTCGACGAAACCGTCGGCGACGCCCGCCCCGAGGTCGTGGCGATGGTCCGCGACCTCACCCACCGGGCCCGCGACACCGTCGAACTGGCCCGCGCCGCCGGGATCACACCGGAGTCGGCCCGCGCCGGCCACGTGGTGACCGCGCTGGTAGCCGCGTACGGCGAGGTCTTCGACCGGGTCGATGACGCCGATTACCGCAGCGCGTTGCTGGCCCGCCTGGAGGTGGCGAACGACCCGCGGACCGAGCGGTACTTCCAGCTCCTCACGACGGTCAACGGCTGGACCCCACCCCCCAACCTGACCCCCGTCCTGGACTGGTTGATCGCCGCCCTACGCCAACACCCCACCCCCTGATCCGCCCAGCCCCCTGCCCTCAGACTTCGATCCGCCCCGCATGCTGCCTCACCCGCATGCGGCTTCACCCACGCACTGACCCACCCACGCACTGACCCACCCGCGCACTGACCCACCCCGCACGCTGACCCACCCCGCACGCTGACCCACCCCGCACGCTGACCCACCCCCGCGCTCACTCCACTCGCCGACGTTCCTGCCCACCGGAGCCAAGGGGAGCTTTCCCGCCGTCTCCCCGTCGACAGCGGCTCCCCGGCGTCTCGGTCGGCGAGGCGGAACGGTGGCAGCCTGGCCGCCCCCGCCCAGCGCTGCAGACGACCCGGACCGCCACCTCACCCGGCGGTCCTGCCCTGGGTGCGCGCCTCGGGTCACTGCCGGGCTGAAGTCACTGCCGGGCACGAGGGCACCGCCAGGCACGAGGGCACCGCCAGGCACGAGGGCACCGCCAGGCACAAGGGCGACGCCAGGCACAAGGGCGACGCCAGGCACAAGGGCGACGCCAGGCACAAGGGCGACGCCAGGCACAAGGTCGCATGGGCGTCGCTCGGCCGATCGGTGCGGTGCCGGCGACCACCACTCGCGCTCGCTGGCTCGGCTCGTCCGCCCACCCGCAACCCCGCCCACCGCATCCGCCCCGCAAACCGCGCCCACGGCCGCCATACAACGTCCCGGGACGTCTATGCCTGTCCGTCATAATTATGACGGACAGGCATAGCAGTTAAAGGGAGGACATACCCACCCCCATCTCACTTAGGGTGAACACCCGCCAGCATCCAACCGCCAACCAGGACTACGGGTAGTCACCGAGTCGGACAGCCTGCAGACATTAGGAAGCCGCATACCCGGGCGATCGGGTGTATCGGCCGGACACCCAGGGCGAAAGCCGGGGCAGGGCGGGGG
>NZ_JBTMMT010000142.1:0-1553 GCF_055517075.1 Micromonospora sp. DSM 43699 | reverse complement strand
CGGAACGTGTCAAGGGATTGAGGCCAACGGGAGTTAAGCGGCTTGTCGTTGTGGCTCGGGTTTGTTGATCCAGACCTGTTGGGGCAGGTCGAGGATCTTGGGCAGGGGTCGGGTGGTGCCGAACCGTGCCGGGTGCGCCGTCCGGGCTGCGGCGAGGGTGTCCTCGCGGTGGGCGCGGACGGCGTGGTGACGGCTGTGGTGGACGTCGGCGGGGGTGTGCAGGCCGATCCCGGAGTGCCGGTGGGCATGGTTGTACCAGGTCACGAAGCCGGTCATGAACGCCCGCGCCTGAGCGAGGGACGCGAACCGGTCCGGGAAGACCGGCGCGTACTTCAACGTCTTGAACCAGGCCTCGCTGTACGGGTTGTCGTTGGACACCTTCGGCCGGGAGTGCGAGCGGGTCACGTCGAGGTCTTCGAGCAGGTCAGCCACCGATTTCGACGTCATCGACGTGCCCCGGTCGGCGTGCACGACGTGCGGGACGCCATGGACACCGAACACCTCGCGCATCATCGACTCCGCGAGGGGGCCGGACTCGCGGGCGTGCACACGGGCGCCGACGATGTACCGGGAGTAGATGTCGATCATCACGTAGGCGTCGAAGTACGAGCCCTTGACGGGACCCGCGAGCTTGGTGATGTCCCAGGTGTAGACCTGCCGCGGCCCGTCAGCGACCAGCTCGGGACGCTGGCGAGCCGGGTGCCGGGCCAGCCGGCGACGCTCGCGAACCTGCGCGTGCTCGCGCAGAACCCGATACATGGTGGCGATCGAACCGACGTACACGCCCTGGTCCAGCAGCGCCGCATAGATCTGCGCCGGAGCGGCGTCGACGAACTCCGCACTGTTCAACAGCCGCAGGACCTGCTCACGTTCGGCCGGGGTGAACGCGTTCGCCGGCGCTCGCCGCACCGGGCGTGCCGGTGTCGGCCGCCGCCGGTCGCGCTCAGCGCTGGACCTGGCGATCCCGGTCAGCCGCTTCGCCTCCCGCGTCGTGATCCCCGCCCCGGTCAACACGTGATAGGTGTCCATCAGCGTCTGCCGAGCCCGAACACGTCCGGACCGTCCGGCTCGCTCCTGGAGATGTCCTCCAAGAGCTCGCGCGCTTTTCCCATGATCGTCAACGCCGTCTCGGTCCGCGCCAGTTTCACCTGCGCCAACTCCAGCTCACGGCGCAACCGGGCGATCTCGGCCTGCTCCGCCGACGGCCTCCCGACCGTCTCCCCAGCCGGCTTACCCTGCAACAACCCGCCATCGCGGGCCCGGCGCCATTCCGACATCAGCGACGAGTACAAGCCCTCCCGCCGCAGGAACGCACCGCCCTCACCAGCCGCGACGGCCTGCTCATACCCGGCCAGCAACTCCAGCTTCTGCCCCGGCGTGAACGACCGGCGCGCCCGCGGCCCACCTGAACACGGACCCTTCTTGCGACTCATGACCCCATCCTGGGCCGTCACGACGTCAACAGCAGTATTCAACGCTTCTCGATCCTGAACTCGCCCTGTCCGGCGGACTTGCTACGAGCCGCTGGCCCCAACTCACCCTGACAGACAGGG
>NZ_JBTMMT010000140.1:0-1619 GCF_055517075.1 Micromonospora sp. DSM 43699 | reverse complement strand
GGTCAGGGGGTGGTGGGGCGGCGGGAGCAGAGGCCGGAGTGGTCGGCCCGCAGGAGGCAGCGTCGGTCGGTGGCCAGGCGCAGGTCACAGAAGACCCGATGGCGTACGGACTGGTCGTCCTCAGCTGACACAGTGGTCTCGCCGGGGTCGGCCTGGGCCAGCACCCCCGCCCAGCGGGCCAGCACCCGGGCCAGCCGGACGGCTCCGGGCAGGTCCCCGGCGACCACCGGCAGGTGGACGACGTACCGCTCCCGGCCGACGGTCACCGGTACCACCCCGCGTTCACCCGGTGTCGGGCCTGCTCGGACTGCCAGCGGCGCAGCGCGTCCCGGATCCGGGTGGTCTCGTGCCTACTGTCGCCGAGCGCCTGATAGGCGGCGGCCAGGTCGGTGGCGACCCGGTCCAGGAACTCCTGCACCTCCGCCGGGTCGAGCCCAGGCCGGCCGAACCGGGTCCACCGGAACTGCCGCTCCCGCACCTGCCACGGTCGCAGCGGGCGGTAGGCCGCCGAGCGGTAGCAGTGCGGTCGGCGGGGGTGCCGACCCTGCTCAGGCCGACCGAGCAACCGAAGGATCAGACGCACGACGATCTACCTCTCTGTCGTATCGAGCTCTCTGTCGTATCGAGGGCTGGAAGGGGTGGGCCCGCACGCCCGCCGCGCACGGGCGGACCCACCCCGCCCCGCGACCGCAGCCCTCATCAGCGGTACGGCGGCGGAGCAGCTCAACGGCAAGCACACCCGAACGGGTTAAACGTTTCGTAACCCCGGGAGCACGTACCCGCCAGGAGCGACGGTAGCAAGAATCCAACATGGCCACAATCCATCATTGCAACGAAGCCTTGTTGGGAGGCTGCTACGGGGACAGAAGGCTTGCGGGATGACCATCGATCCGCGCTCACACACACCGGTCTACGTGCAGCTCGCCGAGCTGCTGCGGGGGCAGATCGAATCCGGTGAACTACCGGCTGGATCGAGTGTCGGCAGCGAGACCCGATTGAGCCAGGAGCATGGGATCGGCCGTGACGCCGTGCGGATGGCCATCGCCCTGTTGCGATCGGAGGGGCTGGTCACCACCAGCCGGCCCTTCGGCACACGTGTCCGCGAGGCACCTGCGCGTCGGCAGGTCGAGTTGCCGGGAGGCGGGAGGGTCATCGCGCGGATGCCGAGCGGTGCCGAGCGGCGAAGGATGCAGCTCGACGAGGGCGTACCGATCCTCGAAGTCCACGGCCCGCAGGGCGACGTGGAGCTACTGCCGGGCGACGAGGTCGAGCTGATCCGCCCGTAACCGGACCGAGTCGCCCGCAACCCGGCTGCGCCACCCGCAACCCGCCTGCGCTACCTACAACCCGCCTGCGCCACCCACAACCCAACCCGGCCACCCGCGCCGACCGAGTCACCGGGCAAGCCACCGAAAGCCCAGCCCACCCCACCCGGAGCACCTCCCCCCAACCCGGTATGCCCACCAGTCATATTCATGCCCCCCAGGCATACCAACCTCCGAGCACCATCACACCCACGGCGGTGATCAAGAGGTTTGCGTCATCCGGCAGCCGAAACTTGACGCAAACCTCTTGATCACCAGGCGCAGAGAGGAGCGCGGTGGGGGGTGGGGGTGGGG
>NZ_JBTMMT010000139.1:0-2203 GCF_055517075.1 Micromonospora sp. DSM 43699 | reverse complement strand
ATGGTGTGCCGTTCGACCACGCCCGGGCCGGCCTCGATCTGCCGCAGCAGCATCGCCAGCCCGACGCGGGCCACCGCGTCGAAGTCCGGCCGCACGGTGGTCAACGGGGGGATGAAGTACGCCGCCTCCGGCACGTCGTCGAAGCCGACCACGCTGATCCCCTCCGGCACCCGACGCCCGCGCTCGCTCAACGCCCGCAACACCCCCAGCGCGAGATGGTCGTTCGCCGCGAAGACCGCCGTCACCTCCGGCATCCGGGCCAGCATCTGCCCACAGCGGTATCCTGACGCCGCGCTCCAGTCGGCCGACAGCACCGGCGGCACCTCCGCCCCGGCCGCCCGCAGCGCCGCCCGCCAACCCTCGACCCGCCCGGCGCTGTCGAACCAGTCCGCCGGGCCGGAGACGTGCCAGACGGTACGGTGCCCGGCGTCCAACAGGTGCCGGGTGGCCAGTCCGGCCCCCGCTGCCTGGTCGACTGTGACCAACGCCGCCTCCCGGGCCGGATCGCCGTCGACGGTGACCAGCGGCACGCCGTGCGGCAGGTGGTCGAGCGCCTCGTCGGCCGAGGCCACCGGGGCGATCACCACGATGCCGGCGACCCGGTGGTCGAGGTGCCGCTCCACGGCGGCGGAGATGGACCGCCGGTCGAGGGTGCTGACGCTGCCGACGCTGACCGCGAAGCCGGCCGACGCGGCGGCCTGCTCCAGGGCCGCCAGCAGTGACGCCGGCCCGTACAGGGTGCTGTTCTGGGCCACCACCCCGATGAGCTGGGAGCGGCCGGTGACCAGCGCCCGTGCCGCCCGGTTCGGTCGGTAGCCCAGCTCGGCGATCGCCGCACGGACCCGGACCCGGGTCTGTTCCCGGACGTTCGGATGGTCGTTGAGCACCCGGGAAACCGTCTGGTGGGAGACTCCCGCCAGGCGGGCGACGTCCGTCATCGCAGGACCACGCATGCGGCCATTATCCACCGGCGCGGTCCCGCCGGTCGCCGGTGTCCGGCCCGGTCGGCGACCGGAACTTCCGGTGGGGCGGCCCGCCTTGCCAAGCCGACGACAGGCTAACGATACTCATGGATGTTCCTGAGCCGGACACGATCGAGCGCCGGGCAGCCTCGATCGGAGCAGCCGCATTCCCGCGATCCTCCGGAGGAACCTGTCCCATGAGATCCAGGATCAAACTCCTCGGCACCGCCCTGGTCGCCGCCGCGCTCACCGTACTGGCGGCGATCGCCGCCCCCACCCCGGCCTCGGCGGCGACGCTGACCCAGGTGACGAACTTCGGCGCCAACCCCAGCAATCTCCAGATGTACCTGTACGTGCCGAACACCGTGGCGGCCCGACCGGGTCTGCTGGTGGCCGTGCACTACTGCACCGGCAGCGGCCCGGCCTTCTATTCCGGCACCCAGTACGCGGCCCTGGCCGACCGGTACGGTTACATCGTCATCTACCCGTCGGTGACCCGCAGCAGCAAGTGCTTCGACGTCTCCTCCCCGCAGGCGCTGCGCCGCGACGGGGGCAGCGATCCGGTGGGCATCAAGTCGATGGTCGACTACGTCCGGGCGCGGTACCCCGTCGACCCGAACCGGATCTTCGCCACCGGCACCTCTTCCGGGGCGATGATGACCAACGTGCTGCTCGGCGACTATCCCGACGTGTTCGCGGCGGGTGCGGCCTTCGCCGGGGTGCCGTTCGGCTGCTTCGCCACCACCGACGGCTCGGAGTGGAACAGTCAGTGCGCCAACGGGCAGGTCACCAAGACCGCGCAGCAGTGGGGCGACCTGGTCCGTAACGCCTACCCCGGATATACCGGCAAACGGCCCCGGATGCAGTTGTGGCACGGCACCAACGACGAGACCCTGCGCTACCCGAACTTCGGCGAAGAGGTCAAGCAGTGGACCAACGTCCACGGGCTGAGCCAGACGCCTACCTTCACCGACACCCCGCAGGCCGGCTACACCCGCACCCGGTACGGCGGCAGCAACGGCACGGCACCGGTTGAGGCGATCAGCATGCAGGGCGTCACGCACAACCTGCCGGTCGACGCCGCGCAGGCGATCCGGTTCTTCGGCCTCGACGCCCCGCCCACCACCACCTTCGCCACCACCAGCGGCATCGGCATCGGCATCGGTGGACCCAGCGGCCATGGCCTCATCAAACTCCGGAGCCTGCTCCAAAATCAGATGCGCATTCGTCCCCGAAATACC
>NZ_JBTMMT010000138.1:0-2333 GCF_055517075.1 Micromonospora sp. DSM 43699 | reverse complement strand
CCGGCTTACGCACGATCGCCGTCGCGTTGTACGTCCCGTACGTGCCACCGGTGCCCTGCACCACGATCCGCTGACCCGCCGCACCCGTGAACGACAACACCGCGTTCTGCCCCGGGGCGGTGGTGGTGAGGGTGACGCCTGCGCCGCCCGGGGCGGTGCCGGCAGTGACGTCGGCCGGCACGTCGGACACCTGGAGGGTGAGCGCGCCGGTGTAGGTGGACGCCGGGTCGACAAGGATGCTGTACGTGCCGGCGACCGGCAGCACCGTCGTGTCGAACAGGCACGACGTCCCGCAGTACGCGCTGCTGGTCAGGTTCGACCCGTCCGGCTTACGCACGATCGCCGTCGCGTTGTACGTCCCGTACGTGCCACCGGTGCCCTGCACCAGGATCCGCTGCCCGGCCGTGCCGGGGAACGTCACCACCCCGTTCTGCCCGGGGCTGACGGTGGTGACGGTGACCGGGGCGCCGCCGGGGGTGGTGCTGACGGTAGCGTCGACCGGCACGTCGAACACCTGCACGGTGAGGCTGCCGACAGCCGCCGCAGCCGGGTCGACCAGCACCGTCCAGGTGCCGGCCGTGGGCAGCGGCACCGAGCTGAACGCGCAGCTCGTCGCGCAGGACGAGGAGCTGACCGAGCTGCCGTTCGGCGCCCGCAGCGTCGCGGTCACGCTGCCGCCGCCGAACGCGCCGGCGGTGAGGCTGACGGTGACGACCTGCCCGGCCGTGCCGGGGAACGACACCACGGCGTTCTGCCCCGGCACGGTGGTGGTCACCGACACCGCCGCGCCGCCCGGGGTGGTGGTCGCCGAGGCGTCGGCGGGCACGGCGTACACCCGGGCGGTGAGCGCCCCGACGGCGGTCGTCCTCGGGTCGACCAGCAGGGTGTAGGTGCCGGCGGCCGACAGGGTGGTGGTGTCCAGGAAGCACGAGGTGCCGCAGGACGTGTTCGACGCGACAGTGCTGCCGTCGGGACGGCGCAACGTCACCGCCGCCTCGGACGAACCGAACGTCCCACCCGAGAGCTGCACCGCCACCCGCTGCCCCGCCGCCACCGGGAACGACACCACCGCGTTCTGCCCCGGCACCGTCGTCGTCACCGACACCGCCGCCCCACCCGCAGTGGTGGTCGCGGTGGTATCGGCGGGCACGGCGTGCACCTTGACCGTGATGCCGCCGACGACAGTGCCTTTCGGGTCGACCAGCACGGTGTACGTGCCGGCGGCCGACAGGGTGGTGGTGTCCAGGAAGCACGACGTCCCACAGGACGTGTTCGACACGACAGTGCTCCCGTCCGGACGACGCAACGTCACCGCCGCCTCGGACGAACCGAACGTCCCACCCGAGAGCTGCACCGCCACCCGCTGCCCCGCCGCCACCGGGAACGACACCACCGCGTTCTGCCCCGGCACCGTCGTCGTCACCGACACCGCCGCCCCACCCGGGGTGGTGTTGGCGACCGCGTCGTTGGGCAGGTCGTAGACCCGGGCGGTGATCGCGCCGAGGGTGGTGCCGGTCGGGTTGACCAGCACCGTGTACGTGCCGCTGGTCGGGAGGGTGACCGCGTTGAACGCGCAGCTGGTGCCGCAGTAGCTCTCGCTGACCACTGTGGTGCCGTCCGGGGCGCGCAGCGTCACGCCGGCGTCGTAGGTGCCGAAGGTGCCGCCGCTCAGGGTGACCGAGACGACCTGCCCGGCGGCGCCGGGGAAGGAGACGACCGCGTTCTGCCCCGGCACGGTGGTGGTCACCGACACCGCCGCGCCGCCGGGGCTGGTGGTGGCCGAGGCGTCGGCCGGCACCTCGTGGACCTTGACGGTGGCCTGGCCGAGGTAGGTGGTGTCCGGGTTGAGCAGGACGGTGTATGTGCCGTCGACCGGCAGGACCACCGTGTCGAAGAAGCACGACCCCCCGCAGTACGCGCTGCCGGTCAGATTCGACCCGTCCGGCTTCCGCACCACCGCCGACGCGTTGTACGTCCCGTACGTCCCACCGCTGAACTGCACCGACACCCGCTGCCCCGCCGTACCCGCGAACGAGACCACGGCGTTCTGCCCCGGGACGGTGGTGGTGACGGTGACCGGGGCACCGCCCGCGCTGGTGCTTGCCGTGGCGTCCGCCGGCACCGGGCGGACCTGCACCGCGACCTGGCCGACGGTGACCCCGTCGGGGTTGAGCAGGATGGTGTAGGTGCCGTCGACCGGCAGCGTCACCGTGTCGAAGAAGCACGACCCCCCGCAGTACGCGCTGCCGGTCAGATTCGACCCGTCCGGCTTCCGCACCACCGCCGACGCGTTGTACGTCCCGTACGTCCCACCGCTGAACTGCACCGACACC
>NZ_JBTMMT010000137.1:0-2391 GCF_055517075.1 Micromonospora sp. DSM 43699 | reverse complement strand
CCACATCACACTCACCCAACCGCAACCCCTGACACGCCAAATGCAACGCCACCAACGACGACGAACACGCCGTATCCACCGAAATCGACGGACCCTCCAACCCCAACACATACGACACACGACCCGATGCGACGCTCACCGACTTGCCGGTGAGCAGATAGCCTTCGAACTCCTGCGGAGCCTCGTGTAGTCGGGCGGCATACTCCTGGTGTGTCAGGCCGGCATACACGCCGGTCCGGCTGCCCCGCAGGCCCGCCGGATCGATCCCCGCGCGTTCCAACGCCTCCCACGACGTCTCCAGAAACAACCGCTGCTGCGGATCCATCGCCACCGCCTCACGCGGCGAAATACCAAAGAACTCCGCATCGAACATCCCCGCCTCATACACAAACCCCCCCTCCCGCACATACGACTTCCCCACGGCGCCCGGCACCGGATCGAAGAAGGAGTCCACGTCCCAGCCCCGGTCGTCGGGGGCTGGGCCGATGACGTCAGCCCCGTCCAGCAGGAGATCCCAGAGCTTCTCCGGAGTGTCGGCCCCGCCGGGGTAGCGGCAGGCCATGCCGACGATGGCGACAGGTTCGTCGGTGGGCACGGTCGCGGCAGCCACCAGGACTTCCTCGGCAGGAGCGCCGACGAGCACGCCCCCCACGAACTTCGCCAACGTGGACGGGGTGGAGTGGTCGAAGACCACCGTCGAGGGCAGGTTCAGGCCGGTCGTACTGTTCAAGCGGTTACGCAGTTCGAGTGCCGTGAGCGAGTCGAAGCCGGCATCCTTGAAGGCCCGGTTGGGCGCGACGGCATCCACCGTCTCGTGTCTCAGAACTGCCGCTGCCTCTGCCCGTACCGTCTGGAGAAGGACTCGCTGCCGATCCGCGTCGGACATCCCCGCCAACCGCTGCGCGAGGCCCTCCGTTGACGATTCGGCGTCCGCCCGCCGTGCATCGAGCGCACTCCTGGCTTCGGGCACACCGTCGAAGAGCCGTACCGACCGCAGTTCGGCGAGGCGCGGCGCGAAGTCCGCCCATTCGACGTCGGCCACGGTGACTGACACGTCATCACGGTCGAGGGCCTGCTGCAGAGCGGCGATGCCGTGTTCCGGGTCCATGGCCGCGATGCCGCGACGGTTCAGGTTCTGCTCGCCGATCCCCTCGGCCATGCCACCGCCACCCCACAGTCCCCAGGCAATGGAGGTGGCGGGAAGACCCGCAGCACGACGCCGCTCCGCCAGGGCGTCCAGCGACGCGTTCGCCGCCGCGTACGCCGCTTGACCGCCGTTGCCCCAGACTCCGGTAACCGACGAGAAGAGGACGAAAGCCTCCAGATCCTGGTGCTGGGTGAGTTCGTCGAGTAGCAGCGCGGCGGCGGTCTTCGGGCGGAAGACCTCGTCGATGTGTTCGGAGGTGAGAGTGTCGATCACCCCGTCGTGCAGCACTCCGGCGGTGTGGAAGACCGCAGTCGGCGGATGCGCCGCCAGGACGTCGGACAGTGCAGCCCGCTTCGCAACGTCGCAGGCGACGATGGTCACCGTGGCACCGAGCGCACGAAGATCAGCTTCAAGTTCCGCCGCGCCGGGGGCATGGACACCCCGCCGACTGGTCAGAACGAGGTGCTGGGCACCGTTCCGAGCGAGCCACCGGGCCACCCGGCCACCCAGACTTCCCATACCTCCGGTCACCAGGATGTTCCCGCGGGGGCGCCATGTCCGGCGCACAGTGCCCGCCGCTCGCGTCACCCGACGTCCATAGACCCCTGAACCGCGGATCGCGATCTGATCCTCGCCGTCCGCCGCGGCCAGAGTGGTGGCGAGCTGGTCCAGCATCCGGACGTCCGGTACGGACGGAACGTCGACCAGGCCGCCCCAGCGGTCCGGCAGTTCCAGGGCCGCCACCCGCCCGAACGCCCACACCTGAGCGCCGAACACCTCCGGCATCTCCTGGGGCGTCACCGCCGCCGCCTGGCGAGTCACGCTCCACAGGGGGGCCTCGATCCCGACGTCACCGATGGCCTGCACCAGCGCCAGCGACGCGACCAGACCCATGCCGATGGAGGGGTGTTCAGGATGTGCGTCCTGCATGAGCCCGAGGAGGGACACGGCACCGGACAGCGGCACCGACCCGTCCGTCGTGGTAGCGAGTAGTTCGACTATCCGGGCCCGGTCCGCGAGTGGGTCGACGGCCAGCAGCTCGACCTCGGCACCCCTACGTACGAGCGCTGCCTTGATGTCTGCGGCGAGTTCCGAGCCGGCGGTCTCCGGGTCGGCGACCAGGAGCCAGCGGTGGGTGAGGGGTCGGGGGTCGCCCGTCGGCAGCGGCTTCCACACGATCCGATACCGCAACTCCCCCACCGGGTCGGCCACCACGACCGTCGTGGTGGCGGAGCCGGTCGGAG
>NZ_JBTMMT010000136.1:0-2541 GCF_055517075.1 Micromonospora sp. DSM 43699 | reverse complement strand
CTCATGACCCCATCCTGGGCCGTCACGACGTCAACAGCAGTATTCAACGCTTCTCGATCCTGAACTCGCCCTGTCCGGCGGACTTGCTACGAGCCGCTGGCCCCAACTCACCCTGACAGACAGGGGGTCGCGGAGGCGGTGCCGGTGTCGGAGCGGTCTCGGCCGGTTTTCGGGGAGTTGATTGAGCGGGTGCGGAGGTGACTGTCACGTTTGTGCTTCGCGTTGGGGTGGCTGCCGCGTCCCTGTTCCCGGCGTTGGTCGAGCTGTATGGGGTGGTGTATGCGGAGCCGCCGTATGGGGAGGGCCCGGAGGAGGTGTCTCGGTTTGCCGACGGCCTGCCAGGTGAGGCGCAACGTCCTGGCTTCAGGCTGGTGGCGGCTCAGGATGGTGCTCTGCTGGTGGGGGCGGCGTACGGGTGGACGATGCCCGCCGGGGTGTGGTGGTCCCGTGCTGATGCGGACCCACCCGCCGAGGTGCGTGCGGCCTCGAAGTTCGCGGTGATGGAGTGGATCGTTGATCCGCGTTGGCGGGGCCGAGGGGTCGGGGCGGGGCTGATGCGTAGGCTGCTTGCTGGTCGGGCGGAGGGGTACGCCACTCTGGCATCGAATCCTCGCTCGGATGCGCGTCAGGTGTATGCCCGTAACGGTTGGCGGCGGGTGGGTGGGTCGCGTCTCGAATGGGGGCCTGCCATGGATCTGTTGGTGCTGCCACTGGCCCACGGGCGACCCGCCCGGTAGGGCGAGTGCGTCACCGCGCCCCCCATTACCGGAGGATCGCGCGCTCTAACTGAACAGCTGACCGAGGTTGCGGCCTACGAGAAGCCTGGGACGATGTCAGCCTGACAGGCAGGGCTCCCGCCTTGCGTGCGCGCGCCAGCCCCGCCGCGTCGGCCATGAGCGGTCGCTTCGGCGGGGCCAGCGCCTCCGCGCGTCACACCAGAACCGGCCAGCACAGCATCGCCAAGTCCCGACCGTTGGAATACCCGCATGAGCATCACGCCGGCGCGGCGGAGCGATGTCGACGTCATCATGAGTTGGCGACGCGAAAGCGTCGCCTGGCTCGCAGCGAGGGGCGAGGAGCAGTGGTCCATTCCCTTCCCGCGCTCAACCCGACGACCGCCGCAAGGCAAGGAACCTCGCTGGTGTCTCCCGAGCTGTTCGCGCGGCTCACCGACCGCATCGCCAAGGATCACCCGGAGCTGCCTGCCGGCATGCCGGCACGCATCCTCGACCAGGCGCTGGCGTTCCTCGCCGCTGCCGCCGTCACGACCACGCCGATCGGCCCCTCCGACATGGTCGACATCGGCTGGCACACCTTCCTCCTCTACACCCGCGACTACAGCGAGTTCTGCGACCGGATCGCCGGCCGGTTCATCCACCACGAGCCGGAGGACGGCAGCGAGTGGCCGACCGTCCCCGCCCGCGAGGCCGTGCCACTGGCCCGGGCCGTTGACGCCATCGCCGCCGTCGGCTACCAAATCGACCGGCCGCTGTGGCATGGCAAGGCGGACTGCACGCAGTGCCACGCCGGGTGCACCGACAGCCCGACACGCTGAGCTGAACCGCCCCCGCCGCTGCGGCGACCGTAGGCTGCATGCGTCTACGGTCGCCGCAGTCAGCGAGGGAGTGGGATGCCCGACCGCCACTGGGAGGACCTGCCAGTTACGGTTCGGCTTGCCATCGAGTCCCACACCGGCCCGGTCCGGGCAGCCCGGTCGGCGTCGACCGGTTCCGTGTCGAGCCTCGCCGCGACCCTGGAAACGGACGGCGGGCACATCTTCTGCAAGGCCATCCAGACGAGCAACCCCTTGGCCCGGATGCACCGCGCCGAGGCCCGAGTCAATCCTTGGCTGCCCGACATCGCGCCCAGGCTGCGGTGGAAGGTCGAGGAGAGCGGCTGGTTGGCTCTCGGCTTCGATCACGTGCATGGTCGGCACGCTGACCTGACCCCCGGGTCCGCCGACCTGCCCGTCATCGCCGACACCCTGACCGCGCTCACGCAAGGGCTGACCCCGTGCCCGCCGGTCCGAGTTCAGGCGGCGACCAAGCGCTGGGAGGGCCGCATCGCCCCTGAGTTGGTCGACGGGGACACCCTCCTGCATACCGACGTCACACCGTTCAACTTCCTGCTCGGCACCCGGGTGCACGTCGTCGACTGGTCCATGCCGTGCCGGGGCGCGGCGTGGATCGACACCGCCCTGATGATCGTCCGACTCGTCCGAGCCGGACACAGTCCGGCGGACTCCGAAGGGTGGGCCGACCAGATTCCAGCGTGGAAGCAGGCCGCGCCCGACGCGGTCGACGCCTTCGCCGCAGCGCTCGCTGACCTGTGGGAGCTACGCCAGCAGGAAAGCCCAACGGCACCACATCGCGGGCCGCTCGCGGTAGCTGCTCGCATCTGGGCCAGTTTCAGGCCGGAACGTGTCAAGGGATTGAGGCCAACGGGAGTTAAGCGGCTTGTCGTTGTGGCTCGGGTTTGTTGATCCAGACCTGTTGGGGCAGGTCGAGGATCTTGGGCAGGGGTCGGGTGGTGCCGAACCGT
>NZ_JBTMMT010000135.1:0-2696 GCF_055517075.1 Micromonospora sp. DSM 43699 | reverse complement strand
TCCGTCAGTTGGACCGGGTGGTGATCCGGTTTGCGGGTGACTCGGGTGATGGGATGCAGTTGACGGGGGACAGGTTCACCTCGGAGACGGCGCAGTTGGGTAATGATATTTCGACGTTGCCGAATTTCCCGGCGGAGATTCGGGCGCCGGCGGGGACGTTGCCGGGGGTGTCGAGTTTCCAGGTGCATTTCGCTGATTACGACATTCTGACGCCGGGGGACGCGCCGAACGTCCTGGTGGCGATGAATCCGGCGGCGTTGAAGGCGAATCTGGCGGATCTGCGTCGGGGTGCGGACATCATCGTGAACACCGATGAGTTCACCAGGCGGAACCTGGTCAAGGTCGGTTACGCGGTGAGTCCTCTGGAGGATGACTCTCTGGCGGGGTTCGTGGTGCATCCGGTGGCGTTGACGTCGATGACGGTCGGTGCTCTGGCGGAGTTGCAGGTGTCGAAGAAGGACGCCGAGCGGGCGAAGAACATGTTCGCGTTGGGGTTGTTGTCGTGGATGTACTCCCGCCCGTACGACTCGACGTTGCGGTTCCTGGAGCGGAAGTTCGCGAAGCGTCCGGATCTCGTCGCGGCGAACATCGCCGCGTTCCGGGCGGGGTGGAACTACGGCGAGACCACTGATTCGTTCTCGGTGCGCTACGAGGTGAAACCCGCCAGGATGCTGCCGGGTACCTACCGCAACATCACCGGTAACGCCGCCCTGTCGTTGGGGTTGGTCGCCGCGGGGGTCCGTTCCGGGTTGCCGGTGTTCCTCGGCGCGTACCCGATCACCCCCGCCTCCGACATCCTCCACGAACTGAGCAAACACAAGAAACTCGGCGTGGTCACCATGCAGGCCGAAGACGAGATCGCCGCGGTCGGCGCCGCGTTGGGCGCCTCCTACGGCGGTGCCCTCGGGGTCACCACGACCAGCGGCCCCGGGGTCGCCCTGAAATCCGAGACGATCTCCCTCGCCGTCGCCCTGGAACTTCCCCTGGTCGTCGTGGACGTGCAACGCGCCGGCCCGTCGACGGGGCTACCCACGAAAACCGAACAGGCCGACCTGAACATGGCCCTACACGGCCGCCACGGTGAAGCCCCCGTCGCGGTCATCGCCGCGAAGTCCCCCTCGGACTGCTTCCACGCCGCCCTCGAAGCCGCCCGTATCGCCGTGACCTACCGCACCCCGGTGATCCTGCTGTCGGACAACTACGTCGCCAACGGCTCCGAACCCTGGCTCCTGCCCGACGTCGATTCCCTGCCCGACCTACGCGTCTCCTTCGCCACCGCACCCAACCACGACGACGGCGTCACGTTCCTGCCCTACCTCCGCGACCCCGACACCCTCGCCCGCCCCTGGGCGATCCCCGGCACCCCCGGACTGGAACACCGCATCGGCGGCCTGGAGAAAGCCGACAAGACCGGCGACATCTCCTACGACCCCACCAACCACGACTACATGGTCCGCACCCGCGCCGCCCGCATCCAGGCCATCCCCGTGCCCGACCTCGAGGTCGACGACCCCGACGGCGACGCCCGCGTCCTCGTCCTCGGCTGGGGCTCCACCTACGGCCCCATCGGCGCCGCCTGCCGCACCCTGCGCCACCGCGGCCTGCCCATCGCCCAAGCCCACCTACGCCACCTCAACCCCCTCCCGGCGAACCTCGGCCAGGTCCTGACCGCCTACGACCGGGTCGTCATCCCCGAGATGAACCTCGGCCAACTCGCCCAGGTCATCCGCGCCCGCTACCTGATCGACGCGATCGCCTACAACCAGGTCCGCGGCCTACCCTTCACCGCCGCCGAACTGGAGACGACGCTGGAAGAGGTCCTCAAAAATGCCTGAACCCGTCACGGTGAAACTCACCACCAAAGACTTCAAATCCGACCAGGAAGTCCGCTGGTGCCCCGGCTGCGGCGACTACGCCATCCTCGCCGCCATCCAACAATTCATGCCCGAACTGCACATCCCCCGCGAGAACACCGTCTTCATCTCCGGCATCGGCTGCTCCTCCCGCTTCCCCTACTACATGAACACCTACGGCATGCACTCCATCCACGGCCGCGCCCCCGCCATCGCCACCGGACTGTCCGTCACCCGACCCGACCTGTCCGTCTGGGTCGTCACCGGCGACGGCGACGCCCTCTCCATCGGCGGCAACCACCTCATCCACGCCCTACGCCGCAACGTCAACCTCAAAATCCTCCTCTTCAACAACCGCATCTACGGCCTCACCAAAGGCCAGTACTCCCCCACCAGCGAAACCGGCAAAATCACCAAATCCACCCCCACCGGCTCCGCCGACGCCCCCTTCAACCCCCTCTCCCTCGCCCTCGGCGCCGAAGCCACCTTCGTCGCCCGCACCATCGACTCCGACCGCAAACACCTCCAAACAGTCCTCCGCGCCGCCGCCCAACACCAAGGCTCCGCCTTCGTCGAGATCTACCAAAACTGCAACATCTTCAACGACGGCGCCTTCGACCAACTCAAAAACCCCGACACCCGCGACGACCACCTCATCCCCCTACACCACGGCCAACCCATCACCTTCGGCCACAACAACCAACACTGCCTCGTCCACCCACCCCACGCCTTCGGCCTCGAAGTCCGCGACACCGCCACCACCCCACCCGAAGACATCGTCATCCACGACACCACCATCACCGACCCCGCCTACGCCTTCGCCCTCACCCGACTCCCCGGACC
>NZ_JBTMMT010000134.1:0-3249 GCF_055517075.1 Micromonospora sp. DSM 43699 | reverse complement strand
CACCCCCACCCCCACCCCCCACCCGGCCGGCCCGCCCGGCCCTACCCCGGTTCGTTGATCAAGAGGTTTACGTCATCATCACGCAGTGAGGTGACGTAAACCTCTTGATCGCTGTGGGGGGAGTGGTGGGATGCGGGGGCTGGTGGTGGGGACGTGTCATTCGGGTGAGGTTGGCGTGCCCGGGGTTGCGGCGCGGCGGCTCGACGTGACCGACCGGGACGCGGTGCGCCGGCTGGTTGCCGAGGTACGCCCGGACGTCGTCATCGCGACCGCGTACCGCAACGACGACTGGACGGTCACCGCCGACGGGGCGGCGCACGTCGCGTACGCGGCGGCCGAGGTCGGGGCGCGGTTGGTGCACCTGTCCAGCGACGCGCTGCACGCCGGCCGTCCGCCCCCCTATCTCGACGACGACGTGCCGACCCCGGTGCATCCCTACGGTGCGGCGAAGGCGGCGGCGGAGACCGCCGTACGGGTGGTCGACCCGGGCGCGGTGCTGGTGCGGACCTCGCTGATCCTGGGGAGGGCAGCAAACAGATCCAGCTCTGCCGGGACGCGTTGACCGGTCGGGCCACCCTGTTCACCGACGAGTTGCGCTGCCCGGTCGACGTCGGCGACCTGGCCGACGCGGTGCTGGAACTGGCCGACTCGGCCGTCGCCGGCCCGCTCAACGTGGCCGGCCCGGAGCCGGTCAGCCGGGCCGGGCTGGGGCTGCTGGTGGCCCGCCGGCACGGGATCGATCCGGCCGGGATGACGACCACCACGACCACGGCGGCCGGACTGCGGCGTCCCACCGACGTGCGGCTGGACTCGTCCCGCGCCACCGCCCTGCTGCGGACCCGACTGCGCGGTGTGACCGAGCTGCTCGCCGGCTGACCATCAAGGCCGTCGGGGTCGGCCGGGCAGAGACGGACGCTGAGCCGGAGGCCGCACCGCTACTGCACAGAAGCTGTGCACAAATCTTGTGCACAGTTTCTGTGCACAGTTATTGTGCATGCATGGAGAACGACGACACCGGCGGGCGACCCGCGACCAGCTCCGTCCGGATCGACCACCGGCAGGTCCGCGTCCTGGCCCACCCGCTGCGGCTGCGGCTGCTCGGCGCGCTGCGGGTGCAGGGGCCGGCCACCGCCACCACCCTCGCCGGGCTGCTCGCCACAAACACCGGCGCCACCAGCTACCACCTGCGCCAGCTCGCCGACGTTGGCCTGGTGGTCGAGGACCCTGACCGGGGCACCGGGCGGCAACGCTGGTGGCGGGCCGCGCACGAGGTGACCGACTGGGAGCCGAGCGACTTCGACGACGACCCCGACGCCCGCGCCGCGATCGAGTGGATCCAGGGCGACCAGGTACGACTGCTGGCCGAGCGGGCCGAACGCTGGTTCGCCGTCCAGCAGGACTGGTCACCGGCCTGGCGGGACGCGTTCGGGATGAGCGACGCCTTCCTCACCCTCCCGGCCGACCGGCTCCAGGCTCTGGAGGACGAGCTGTGGCAGGTCGTGGAGCGCTACCGCGCAGGGGCGGACCCGCAGCAGGCGGACGCCGAGCGGGTGCACGTCTTCCTGGCCGCGTTCCCGATGATCGGTCAGTAGCGGTGACCGCACTGACCGTACGCCAGGTCCGGTTGCGCTACCTCACCCTCTACGGCCTGCGCTGGCTGCCCACCGGCCTGACCATCCCGGCGATGATCCTGCTGATGCAGGAACGCGGCCTGTCGCTGACCCAGATCGGCCTGGTCTCCACCGCGCAGGGCCTGGTCGTGCTGGCGCTGGAGTTGCCCACCGGCGGTCTGGCCGACGCGCTCGGCAGCCGGGTCGTCCTGGTCACCGCCTGGGCGGTCAGCCTGCTGGCGCTCGGCCTGTTCGCGGTGGCCGACTCCTTCGCGCTGTTCTTCCTGGTCTGGGCCCTGCAAGGGGTCTACCGGGCGCTCGACAGCGGCCCGCTCGACTCCTGGTACGTCGAGTCCACCCTGGCCGCCGACCCCGGCAGCGACTACCAGCCCGGCCTCGGCTTCGCCGGCACCGTCGCGGGCGTCACCATCGCCGGTGGCGCGCTGCTCAGCGGCGGCCTCATCGCGCTCGGGCCGGTCGGGCCGGTCAGCGCCCTGACCGTGCCGGTGCTGGTCGCCGCCGCCCTCCAGGCGGTGGCCCTGGTCGTCCTGCTGTTCCTGCTGGTCGAGACCGGCCCGGCCCGGGGTCCGGGCACGCTGCGCGCCTCGGTCGTGGCGGCCCCCCGGATGATCGGTCAGGCCGTCGGCCTGCTGCGCCGCTCCCGGGTGCTGCTCGCCCTGGTGTCGGTGGAGCTGTTCTGGGGCTTCGGCATGGTCACCTTCGAGTCGCTGCTGCCGATCCGGCTCGCCGACGTGGTCGGCGACCCCGAACGGGCGGCGGCGCTGCTCGGCCCGGCCAACTCGGCGGCCTGGCTGGTCTCGGCGGCCGGTGCGGCGGCGACCCCGCTGCTGCTGCGCTGGCTGGGCGCGGCCCCCGCCGCCGGGCTGCTGCGGATCGTGCAGGGCGTCACGGTGCTCGGCATGGGGCTGCTCGCCGGGCCGGTCGGGGTGCTGGCCGCCTACCTGGCCTGCTACGCCGTGCACGGCGCGTCCAACCCGCTGCACCTGGGGCTGCTGCACCGACAGGTCGACGGGCCCTACCGGACCAGCGTCATCTCGCTGAACTCGATGCTGGGGCAGCCGGGGTTCGCCCTCGGTGCGGTGCTGCTCACCGCCCTGGCCGACCGCCGGGGAGTCGGTACGGCGATGGTGGTCGGGGCGGTGGCGCTGGCGGTGGCCGCTCCGCTCTACCTGCCGGCGTGGCGGGCCGGACGACGGGCCGCCCCGGCGGATCCGACCGAGCCCACCGGAGCGGCACTCCGGGGTGCCGACGAGGCCGGGACGGTGGTGGGACCGCCAGGTCGGTGAGTTCCCGGTCGGAGCCGACCAGACGGGCAGCCGGGAACCTGCGGGTGGGGCGACCCGGATCTCCACGGTGGAGATTGACAGTTCGACCGATTGGGTACATCGAGGCCGACCTACTGGGACCCCCTACCGGAGGACATCCACATGCTCGCCATCCTCGCGGCCGTCGTCTTCGGCTTCGCGCTCCTGCTGGACCTGCTCAACACCAACTTCGGCGCGGTGGCCAGGTGGATCACCGCCTGGGCGAGGTTGAGCTGGGCCTCGGGCAGGCCGACGTACTCCACCGCGTGCGCGGCGGCGGTGGCCACCGACAGGGCGGACGGGTCGGCCAGGCC
>NZ_JBTMMT010000133.1:0-3255 GCF_055517075.1 Micromonospora sp. DSM 43699 | reverse complement strand
GATCAAGAGGTTTTGGTCAAAATTCCGTTCGGAGAGCCCTCAAACTTCTTGATCACCGATCCGGGGGCGGAGAGGACGCGGCGGGCGGCCGGGGAGGGAGCGGGACGTGGGGGACGTGGGGGACGGGAAGGTTGGTGGGGGACGGGAGGGTGGTGGGGTGGGGAAGTCGCTGGCAGGTTACGGTGAGTTACCTGACAATCGGGTGGTGGAGTGGGCCGCTGGTCGGTGCGGTGGCAATGCTTACGCCCATGTCCTCACCCCGGACGCCGCTGACGCGGCTGCTCACCGTGCTGCTCGCCGGCCTGCTGGCCGGTCTGGTCCTCGCGGTCGCCGCGCTGCCGGGCAATCTGCTCGCCGGAGCCGCCACCAAGGCGGTGCTCGGGGCGTTCGACGACCTGCCGGCGGCGCTGCGCACCCCGGCCACCCCGCAGCGCTCCTACCTCTACGCCAACGACGGTAGGACGCTGCTCACCACGTTCTACGACGTCAACCGCACCGACGTGGCGTTGGCCGAGATCGCCCCGGCACTGCGGCAGGCGATCGTCGCCGCCGAGGACCGGCGCTTCTACTCCCACGGCGGGGCAGACCTGCGGGGCATGGCCCGTGCCCTGGTCGCCAACGTCACCGGCGGCGGCACCGCCCAGGGCGGCTCCACGCTGACCATGCAGTACGTACGCAACGTGCTCAAGTCCGACCCCACCCGCACCGCCGAGGAGCGGCAGGCGGCCACCGAGCAGACCGTCGGGCGCAAGCTCCAGGAGATCCGGTACGCCACCGAGCTGGAGAAGACCCTCGGCAAGGACGAGATCCTCAACCGCTACCTCAACATCGCCTACTTCGGCTCCGGGGCGTACGGGGTGGCCGCCGCCAGCCAGCGCTACTTCGGCAAGACACCGGCCGACCTGACCCTCGCCGAGTCGGCGCTGCTGGCTGGCCTGGTCCAGTCCCCCGACGCGTACAGTCCGATCGACGGTGACCGGGACGCGGCGCTGCGGCGGCGCGGGTACGTGCTCGACTCGATGGTCGCCACCGGCGCGATCACCGCGGCCCAGGCCGACGTGGCCCGCGCCGAGAAGCTGACCCTGCGCCCCACCGCCCAGCCCAACGGCTGCACCGCCACGGCCACCGCCGACGCCGGTTTCTTCTGCGACTACCTGCGCCGCTGGTGGCTGGAGCAGCCCGCCTTCGGCGCGACCGCGCAGGAGCGGGAGCAGGCGCTGCGTCGGGGCGGCTACACCGTGGTCACCTCGCTCGACCCCGACGTGCAGGCCACCGCCGTGGCCGAGGCCCGCAAGGTCTACCCCGCCGACGACAGGCGGGCCCTGCCGATCGCCGCCGTCGAGCCCGGCACCGGCCGGGTCCTCGCCCTGGCCGTCAACCGGGAGTACGGCGTGGGCGACGGCCAGACCGTCAACCCGCTGGTCTCCGGTGGCGGCAGCATCGCCGGCTACCAGGCCGGCTCGACGTTCAAGCTGTTCACCATGCTGGCCGCGCTGGAGAACGGTCGTACCCTGTCCACCGGGTTCGACTCGCCGAGCCGGCTGACCACCCGGTTCCCCGCCGAGGGCGAGGCCGCCTGCGACGGTAAATGGTGTCCGGCCAACGCCAACCCGGCGCGGATGGACGGCTACCGGATGATGTGGGACGGCTTCGGCCGCTCGGTGAACACCTACTTCGTCTGGCTGGAGGAGCAGGTCGGCCCGGCCAAGGTGGTGGAGATGGCCCAGCGCCTCGGGATCACCTTCCGTGCCCAGGCCGACGCCGACCTCGCCGCGCACGACGCCGACGACTGGGGGGCGTTCACCCTCGGGGTGTCCGCCACCACCCCGCTCGACCTGGCCAACGCCTATGCCACCGTCGCCGCCGAGGGGACGTACTGCGCCCCGATGCCTGTGGTGTCGGTGACCGCCCCGGACGGCACGACGGTGCCGGTCGGCGAGCCGTCCTGCCGGCAGGCGCTGTCACCGGACGTGGCGCGGGCCGCCACCGACGCGGCCCGCTGCCCGGTGGGCCAGCAGTCGGCGTACGGGCAGTGCAACGGCAGCACCGCCGGCGGGGTGGACCGGATCGTCGGCCGTCCGGTGGCCGGCAAGACCGGCAGCTCGGAGCAGAACGCCACCGAGACCTTCGTCGGCTTCACCCCGCAGGTGGCGGTCGCCGGCATCGCCGCCAACCCCGACGACCCGAGCGACGCGGTCGGCGCGGCGGTGCAGGGCGAGGTGATCACCGCGGTCGCCCGGACCATCCGCACCGCTGTCGACGGCCAACCGGTCCGCGACTTCACCGCTCCCAGCCGGGAGCTGGCAGGCAACCCGCAACGCCCGTCGCCCCGCCCGTCGCCCAGCCTGCCGCAACCGGACCAGGGCCTCCCCTCGGACCTGCTCCGCTGGTTGCAGAACCGCCGAGGCTGAGCCGGGATCCGTGCGTGGCACATGATCTTCAGCGGTAGTGGCGAGGAGGAACCAGCGGGACCACCAGCCGGGCGCGGGGGCCGGGATGGTGGCCGTGCTGTCGACGGGCCGGGGTGTTGGCTGTGCTGTCACCGGGGCTGGACCGGGGTGCTGGCTGTGCTGTCGGGGCTGTTCGACGCGGGGCGGTGACGCCTACCGGCGGGCGGTCGCCGCGGCGACCGCACGGTCCAGGGCGGCGGCCACCGTCGCCGGGTCGGCGTCGCCGTCGATCGTGGTGAAGGCGCCGAACTCGGGGAGCGCCCGGTACCCGGCGTCCAGCGCGGTCAGGTGCGCCAGTTCCTCGGTGTCGATGCCCCGGTCCGACACCCGCTGCCGGGCCAGCTCCGGGGCGACCGCCAGGAAGCAGACCAGGTCCGGCCTGGGAAAGAGGGCGTACGCGGCGCGGACGAGTCGTACGCCCCGGTCGCCCCGGGCTCGCATGATCACGTACTGGCACCAGGTCCAGCGGTCCATCACCCCGACCCGTCCGGTCAGCCGGGTGACCACCACCGCTCGGGCCAGAGCCAGCCAGCGCACCGTCGCCTCCAGCACCGGGTAGCCGCGCCGACCGAACAGGTGCACACCGTCGCGACGACCCACCGCCCGCGCCAACCGGTTCCACAGCGGCCGTCCACCGGCGTTCTCGAGGTACGTCGCCGGCACCCCCGCCGCGTTCAGCCGCCCCACCAACCCCTTCGCCTGGGTCGACTTCCCGGCCCCGTCCACTCCCACCACCGCGACGACCACCCCACGCCCCACCCCCGGCACCCTAACCACCCCGAACAACCCCACCCCCCAAACTGCC
>NZ_JBTMMT010000132.1:0-3312 GCF_055517075.1 Micromonospora sp. DSM 43699 | reverse complement strand
ACACACGCGCGGGCTGGTCGTGTGACCAGTCGGGGTGTTTGCTTGTTCAGAGTTGCACAGTGGACGCGTAGCAGCTTCGTAGTCAAGTCCTCGGCCTATTAGTACCGGTCAACTGAACCCGTTACCGGGCTTACATTTCCGGCCTATCAACCCAGTCGTCTAGCTGGGGGCCTTACCCCACCATAGGTGGGTGGGATACCTCATCTTGAAGCAGGCTTCCCGCTTAGATGCTTTCAGCGGTTATCCCTTCCGAACGTAGCTAACCAGCCGTGCCCCTGGCGGGACAACTGGCACACCAGAGGTTCGTCCGTCCCGGTCCTCTCGTACTAGGGACAGCCCTTCTCAAGTATCCTACGCGCACGGCGGATAGGGACCGAACTGTCTCACGACGTTCTAAACCCAGCTCGCGTACCGCTTTAATGGGCGAACAGCCCAACCCTTGGGACCTGCTACAGCCCCAGGATGCGACGAGCCGACATCGAGGTGCCAAACCATCCCGTCGATATGGACTCTTGGGGAAGATCAGCCTGTTATCCCCGGGGTACCTTTTATCCGTTGAGCGACACCGCTTCCACTCGCAAGTGCCGGATCACTAGTCCCGACTTTCGTCCCTGCTCGACCTGTCAGTCTCACAGTCAAGCTCCCTTGTGTACTTGCACTCAACACCTGATTGCCAACCAGGCTGAGGGAACCTTTGGGCGCCTCCGTTACCCTTTAGGAGGCAACCGCCCCAGTTAAACTACCCACCAGACACTGTCCCTGAACCGGATAACGGTCCGAAGTTAGATACCCAAATCAACCAGAGTGGTATTTCAAGATTGCCTCCACCCATACTGGCGTACAGGTTTCACTGGCTCCCACCTATCCTACACAAGCCCATTCAGATACCAATGTCAAGCTATAGTAAAGGTCCCGGGGTCTTTCCGTCCTGCCGCGCGTAACGAGCATCTTTACTCGTACTGCAATTTCGCCGGGCCTGTGGTTGAGACAGTGGGGAAGTCGTTACGCCATTCGTGCAGGTCGGAACTTACCCGACAAGGAATTTCGCTACCTTAGGATGGTTATAGTTACCACCGCCGTTTACTGGCGCTTAAGTTCTCCGCCTCGCCCCGAAAGGCTAACAGGTCCCCTTAACGTTCCAGCACCGGGCAGGCGTCAGTCCATATACATCGAATTACTTCTTCGCATGGACCTGTGTTTTTAGTAAACAGTCGCTTCCCCCTGCTCTCTGCGGCCATACAACGCTCCACCCGCATGGGGCTTCACGTCTCCGGCCCCCCTTCTCCCTAAGTTACGGGGGCAATTTGCCGAGTTCCTTAACCACAGTTCGCCCGATCGCCTCGGTATTCTCTACCTGACCACCTGTGTCGGTTTGGGGTACGGGCCGCTAAGAACTCGCTAGAGGCTTTTCTCGGCAGCATAGGATCACTGACTTCACCTGAATCGGCTCGGCATCACGTCTCAGCCCTGTGCACCGCGGATTTGCCTACGGCACGGCCTACACGCTTACCCCGGCACAACCACCGGCCGGGCTCAGCTACCTTCCTGCGTCACCCCATCGCTTGACTACTACCTACCAGGTTCCCACGCTCCCCGTTCTTGGTCCGAAGACCGCCAACAGTTCGGGCAGTTAGCACAATAAGGTTCATCACGGGCGCTCTTTCGCGGGTACGGGAATATCAACCCGTTGTCCATCGACTACGCCTCTCGGCCTCGCCTTAGGTCCCGACTCACCCAGGGCGGATTAGCCTGGCCCTGGAACCCTTGGTCATCCGGCGGAAGGGTTTCTCACCCTTCTTTCGCTACTCATGCCTGCATTCTCACTCGTGCCGCGTCCACAACTGGGTCACCCCGCTGCTTCACCCCCGGCACGACGCTCCCCTACCCATCCACACACCTGCACCAGATATCAAGACCTGGCGAAGTATCATGTGAATGCCACAGCTTCGGCGGTGTGCTTGAGCCCCGCTACATTGTCGGCGCGGAACCACTTGACCAGTGAGCTATTACGCACTCTTTAAAGGATGGCTGCTTCTAAGCCAACCTCCTGGTTGTCTATGCGACCCCACATCCTTTTCCACTTAGCACACGCTTAGGGGCCTTAGCTGGTGATCTGGGCTGTTTCCCTCTCGACTACGAAGCTTATCCCCCGCAGTCTCACTGCCGCGCTCTCACTTACCGGCATTCGGAGTTTGGCTGATTTCGGTAAGCTTGTGGGCCCCCTAGACCATCCAGTGCTCTACCTCCGGCAAGAAACACGCGACGCTGCACCTAAATGCATTTCGGGGAGAACCAGCTATCACGGAGTTTGATTGGCCTTTCACCCCTAACCACAGGTCATCCCCCAACTTTTCAACGTTGGTGGGTTCGGCCCTCCACGCGGTCTTACCCGCGCTTCAGCCTGCCCATGGCTAGATCACTCCGCTTCGGGTCTAGAACATGCGACTACGACGCCCTATTCAGACTCGCTTTCGCTACGGCTCCCCCACACGGGTTAACCTCGCCACATGCCACTAACTCGCAGGCTCATTCTTCAAAAGGCACGCCGTCACCCCGCAAGGCTCCGACGGATTGTAGGCGAACGGTTTCAGGTACTATTTCACTCCCCTCCCGGGGTACTTTTCACCATTCCCTCACGGTACTCGTCCGCTATCGGTCACCAGGAAGTATTTAGGCTTACCAGGTGGTCCTGGCAGATTCACGGCAGATTTCAGGGGTCCGCCGCTACTCGGGAACACCCACAGAAGGTCAGCAACTTTCACCTACCGGACTCTCACCGACTACGGTCAGCCATTCCAGACTGTTCGGCTAGCCACTGACTTGATAACTCCTCGAACAAGTGTCAGCCTGTTCAGCAGGGTCCCACAACCCCGACTACGCAACCCCTGACAGGTATCACACGCAACCGGTTTAGCCTCAATCCGCTTTCGCTCGCCACTACTCACGGAATCACTTATTTGTTTTCTCTTCCTACGGGTACTGAGATGTTTCACTTCCCCGCGTTCCCCCCATACACCCTATGTGTTCAGGTGCAGGTGACACCACATGACTGGTGCCAGGTTTCCCCATTCGGACACCCTGGGATCACAGCTTGGTTGACAGCTCCCCCAGGCCTATCGCGGCCTCCCACGTCCTTCATCGGCTCCTGGTGCCAAGGCATCCACCGTTCGCCCTTGACAACTTGACCACAAAGATGCTCGCGTCCACTGTGCAATTCTCAACAAACAACCAACCCACAACCCACAGCCCCACACCAAACAGCCCCCCACAGGGAACCCGGTATGCGAGACCAGGCCATGCCTGGCACCCCCC
>NZ_JBTMMT010000131.1:0-3752 GCF_055517075.1 Micromonospora sp. DSM 43699 | reverse complement strand
ACAGTGTGGTCAAGGTCGCCGACTTCGGCCTGGCCCGCGCGGTGGAGGCCAGCGCCGAGGAGGGTGACGACAACCAGCTGATGGCGACCGTCGCGTACGTGGCGCCGGAGTTGGTCACCGACGGGCGGGGTGGGGCTAGAAGCCGAGGGCCTGGGCGCGGCGCTTCACCTCGCGGGCGTGGTCGCCGCCGAGGGTGACCGCACCGGTGCCGCCGGAGAGGGTGTCGTCACGCTGGTAGAGCCACCGCAGCGCGGCCTCGTCGTCATAGCCGGCGTCGGCGAGCAGGTTGAGCACGCCGGGCAGGTGCTTGAGCACCGTCTTGTTGGCCACCAGGTCGGCGGGGATCCGGCGGATGCCGTCCCGGCGTACGGCGATCAGCTCACGGTCCCGGATCATCTGGTGGACCTTGCTGATCGACAGGTCGAGCCGCTCGGCGACGTCGGGGAGGCTCAGCCAGTCCGCCGGGTCGCTGGGGCCGGCCAGGTCACTGCCGACGGACTGGTCGGCGGGTACGGAATCGGTCACCCGACCACCCTGCCACGTCGCCCGGCCGCACGTGCAGCGGCACCCCGTCGCGCCTGCGTGGGTGCGGCACGGCGGCACCCCGTCGCGCCTGCGTGGGTGCGGCACGGCGGCACCCCGTCGCGCCTGCGTGGGTGCGGCGGGCCGAGCCGGGCCGGAACCCGGCTGTAGCATCCTGTTCAACCTTCACCCTCAGGACACATAGACTCCCTGCCGATGGACATACAGGTCGCCGACACGTTGCTGGGCTCGCTGCTCGACGGGCGCTACCGCATTCGCGGTCGCGTGGCCCGTGGCGGCATGGCGACCGTGTACACCGCCACCGACGAGCGGCTGGAACGTACCGTCGCGGTGAAGATCATTCACCCGTCCCAGGCCGCCGGGGCAGGCGCCCGGCTGGCGGGCTTCCCGGACCGGTTCACCGACGAGGCCAAGGCCATCGCCCGGTTGACCCACCCCAACGTCGTCGCCGTCTACGACCAGGGCACCCACAACGGGCTGCCCTACCTGGTGATGGAGTACGTCCGGGGCCGCACCCTGCGGGAGGTGCTTGCCGAACGCCGCCGGCTCAACCCCGACGAGGCACTGGCGATCATGGAGCAGACGCTCGCCGCGATCGCCGCCGCGCACCGCGCCGGGCTGGTCCACCGCGACGTAAAGCCGGAGAACGTGCTGGTCGCCGAGGCGCCCACCGGCGGGGTGGCCAACCTGATCGACAGTGTGGTCAAGGTCGCCGACTTCGGCCTGGCCCGCGCGGTGGAGGCCAGCGCCGAGGAGGGTGACGACAACCAGCTGATGGCGACCGTCGCGTACGTGGCGCCGGAGTTGGTCACCGACGGGCGCGCCGACCCCCGTACCGACGTCTACTCGGCCGGCATCGTGCTGTTCGAGATGCTGACCGGTCGGGTCCCGTACGACGGGGACCGCCCGGTCGACGTGGCCTGGCAGCATGTCGACCGGGACGTCCCGGCCCCGTCGATCCTGGTGCCCGGCCTGGCCCGGGCGCTCGACGAACTGGTCGCCCGGGCGACCCGGCGGGATCCGGGGGCCCGACCGGCCGACGCGGGCGCCCTGCTGGCCGAGGTGCAGGTGGCCCGGGACGACCTGGGCAACCCGAACGCACACACCGCAGTGCTGGGACGGGTGGCCGAGGAGTCGCCGGCGATGGCCCAGCCGACGATGGTGGTCGCGGCGGTCAGCCCGGTGAACCGGCCGACCTGGGCACGGCTGCCCGAACCGGCCGCCCCGCAGCGCCCACACCGACGCCGGGCCACCGAGGGCGCCGACCTGGGATCCCGGCTGGCGGAGCTGCGTACCCGGGTGATGGGTAACCCGCGCGGACGGCTGTCCGTGGCGGCGGCCGTGGTGGTGGTCGGCCTGCTCGCCGCGATGGGTGGCTGGTGGGTCGGGGTGGGCCGCTACACGGTCGCCCCGCAGCTGGTGAACCTCAGTCGCACCGACGCGCAGGCCCAGGCGGACCGGGCGGGGTTCCGCCTCTCCTTCGCCGAGCCGCGCTACGACGAGAAGATCCCCCGCGACGGTGTGCTCGCCCAGGACCCGGGCTCGGCTGCCAAGATCCTCAAGGGCGGCACCATCACGCTCACCCTGTCCCTAGGGCCGGAGCGATTCCCGGTGCCGGACGTGGTCGGCAAGGAGTTCGAGCTGGCCGAGGCCGACCTGACCAGCGCGAAGCTGGTGGTCGCCAAGGGCACCCCCCGCTACGACGACAACCTGCCGGCCGGGGTGGTGGTGGACACCAACCCGAAGGTCGGCGCCGAGGTGAAGCCGGGTGCCAAGGTGACAGTCATCCTGAGCCGTGGCCGGGCCCCGATCACGGTGCCCGACCTGGTCGGCAAGAGCCTCGGCGACGCCCGCTCCGCGCTCTCCCAGCTCGGGCTGGTGCCGGTCGAGACGTACAAGGACTCCGACAAGCCGCGCGACGAGGTGCTCGGACAGAGTCCGGCCGACGGCGCGGGCGTGGAGAAGGGCACCAAGGTCAGGCTGGACGTCAGCAAGGGTCCGCCGCAGGTGGCCGTCCCCCGGGTGGTCGACCTGCCCTGTCAGCAGGCCAAACAGCAGTTGGAGGGGGCCGGATTCACGGTGAACGTCCAGTTCAACCCCAACGGCATCGTCCGGTTCCAGAACCCGGGCGAGAACTCCCAGGTGCCCCCGGGCACTCCGGTCACCCTGGGCTGCCTGTGAGCACCCTGCGGCCGGTCGGTTCGCACACCCCCACCTCGGGCGGGCTGGCCAGGGCGGCTCTGCCGTACGTCGACGCGACCGGCTCCCGGGTGGTGCAGGTCTACGTCTCCAACTCGCGGGGCTGGGCGTTGCCGCCCGGCGACCCGGCCCAGGACGCGCTCTTCGCCGACGGCTGCGCCGCCCGTGGCGTGCCGGTCTACATCCACGCGTCGCTGCTTGTCAACCTGGGTTCGCCCACCCCGGCGACGGTGGAGAAATCCACCCTCACCCTGGCGCACGCGCTGCGCCGGGGGCGGGCGATCGGGGCCCGTGGCGTGGTGTTCCACGCCGGCAGCGCGGTCGACGCCGGGTACGCCGAGACCGCCCTACGGCAGGTACGCGAGTCGCTGTTGCCGCTGCTCGACGAGACCACGACCGACGGCGGTCCGCTGCTGCTGGTGGAGCCGAGCGCGGGTGGCGGCCGGTCACTGGCCTCCCGGGTCGAGCACCTCGGCCCCTACCTGGACGCGGTCGACCGGCACCCGGGGCTGGGGGTCTGCTTCGACACCTGCCACGCCTGGGCGGCCGGGCACGACCTGGCCGCCGAGGGTGGCATGACGGCGACCCTGGACACCCTGGTCGCCACGGTCGGGGCGGAGCGGCTGAAGCTGATCCACGCCAACGACTCCAAGGACCTGTGCGGCTCCACCCGGGACCGGCACGAGAACATCGGCAAGGGCAGCATCGGCGAGCCGGCCTTCGCCGAGTTGATGGCCCACCCCGCCACCGCCGGCATCCCCGTAGTGGTGGAGACCCCGTCGGACAAACACGAGGGCCACGCCACCGACATAGCCACCCTGACCCGCCTCCACCCCTAACCCAAACCACCCCGGCACCCCCCACCCCGGCCCCCCCACCCCGGCAGCGCCGCACCCCGGCAACGCCACGCCCCGGCAACGCCGCACCCCGGCAGCGCCACGCCCCGGCAACGCCACGCCCCGGTGATCAAGAGGTTTAGGGCAGCCTGAAGATCAAAGTTGACGCAAACC
>NZ_JBTMMT010000130.1:0-4597 GCF_055517075.1 Micromonospora sp. DSM 43699 | reverse complement strand
CCGCCAGCATGATCACCCTCGCCATGATCGACAACCTCGCCAAACGCCTCACCACCGAAACCACCCCAACCTGGCGAGAACCCCTAAAACCACAACACACACAAAATACGTGAATCAGACGTCCTCTTAGGCCCCACTGGGGGGCATGGGCAACCGCTGCGAACGACGCGGATCATCTTGACGCGGGTGCCAGGGCGGTCCATATACCCGCTCGATACGGGCATCGTCGAGCCGGGCAAGCAGTGCCTGCTGCCGGGCCTGCTCCTGCGCGCCCGGCGGCAGTACCGGGCACCTGGTCGGCTGCTTTGGTGGCCAAACCGGCGTCCTCAATTAGGAACGCGATCCCGCGGCCAAAGCGTGCCTCGAACCGCTCGCCGTCGGCGAGCAGCCACCACAACCAGGCGACCGACTCAACCGCGCCACGCGCCAGCGTGGCGTGCGCGTACACCGGAGCTCCTTGCTCGTGAGGTCCCGCGATCGCACGTGGTGCCTTGCCGGCTCAGGACCAGCGGGTCATGCCGGATCGTTACCTGCGGCGCGCCTGCACATGTCTTGCCAAGGATCAAGCTGACGTGCTTCAGCAGGAAGCCCGCGCAGATCGTGGGTCAGCGGCGCCGAAGCGGGGACTGGCGCCAGCCGAGACGAGCCTTCTGACCAGGTGTATCACTGCTCTCGCAGGCACTTGTAGCGCCTCCCGCCCATCGCAAGCATCTACGGCGATCCACCGCGAGTGCCCCTCACCGCTACAGTAGCTCCAGACCCTTCGCAGTGAACGAGGAGCCGAGTGACCGAAGAGGAGATCCAGCAGTTACTCGCCGAGGTAGAGGAGCTGCTGACTGAGCTGGGACTCGGCTTCATCGTTACACAGGAGCGCGCGCTGGCCGCCGAGGGTGTGTCGCAGTCGCCGACAGACCCGACCGGTACTGCGTTCGACGATGGTCGCTTCGATGAGATTGCTGGCAGTCCGCTATACCTGAATCAGTTGCGACATGCGCCGGGGCAGCGATCCGGCAGCAGGCCTCGCTTCAAACGCGGCGACGTCGTGGTCACACCACTAAATCCACGTGCGCGCTTGGGGATTTTGCTCGACCTTATCGAGGTAGCGACCGCAGGAACGCTCGCCATGGAACGGGACGTCCAGAAGCAGCTTGAAGAGCTTCGACGGCTCGCCCTTGAGCATCACAACGGCGGATCGGATTTCGCTGCCGCTGGGTCCTCAGACCCCTGGGCCGAGACGTGGGATGGAACAGTCGTCTTCATGGATCCACCAGAGGCGGAACTACGGGGTCGCCGGCTACCGGCCTGGAAACTGGCCTCGGCTGAAGCCCGGCGCGCCAGCGCTTTCCGGGTGCGCTCAGTTCTCGACACACTGAATGAGCTTCGGATTGAAGCTGGGGTGGTCCGAGGCTCATGGCTAACCCCACATGGCCGCGGCAATGAAGGCGACTGGGACCTTTAAGGCAGGCAAGGATGACGAACGTAGGTGCGGCCCCCGACGGCACGGCAGCGTCCCGGATGCTCGCCCAACTGCGAGCAGAGTTGCCCACGGCGCTACCCTCGGCCCTTAGCGTCGGCGGTCCGTCGCCGACTGCTGGCAACGACCTCTACGAAGCGTATCTCTTTGCGCTGGTTCTGCGGGCGGCTAGCAACGAAGGATATAGCATCTCCTTCGCTGATGGAGTCGGTGGCATACCGGCTGAGTTTCGTCTCAGGCGCAGCCCGGGAAGGCTTCCCAGTGGAGCTGGCTTCACCCATGCGATACTTGCCTTGCCAGACAGCTCGAAAGACCCGCTAGAAGTCCATACTGGAGTCGCGGTCATCGGTAAGAGTAAGGTCGCCCACGAGGCAGATGTCCTGGTCATACCTTCCGCTGATGCCCAGCGATGCCGCCAGCTAGGAATCGACCCCGCAAGTCACGACGCGATTCTCGTAATCGAAGGCAAGTACTACACCACACCACTTACCCTTGGGACCGGCCGCGAGTTCCTCGGCCTAGAGGTTGATCTTTCCGCGCGCTTCAAAGTCTTCGCCGCTACAATCACCAATCCCTCTGTCATTCACCTCCTCGAAGGACGCAAGCGGACTTACGAGGTCGGCGTTCTTCCCGGGCGCAAGGCTGAACGAGATATACAGGAGCGGTTCGCCCAGGCACTACGTACATATCGACAATCCGCCTAGCGGAGCGGCGGCACGCCAGAGTCTCCCGACCGCGCCAGGCCCGACGGCCACGCACTGTCCGTCGATCCGCCGACCGGTGCTGCGCCTGGCGGCGAAAACAGCACCTAGAATATTGCCGCATCCCCAGCGAACCCTTCGTGCTGAGTGCGGAGGTCGCAGCCTCCACGTTTGGGAGCTCCTCGAACAGGCCGGTATCAACCCGGCACCCCAGCGCACCGCGACCACTTGCGTTCGCCCCGCACCGGCTGACCGACACGATCCACCGGCTCCACGCCGCCCAGTCGGGAGCCGGACCAAGCAGCGTCGCGCCGGAGATCGCCGCTGCGAACAAGGTCATTGCCGCGTGTGACGCCAAACTCGTACAGTATCGGGCCATCGCCGATGCCGGAGGTGACCCCGCCACCGTCGCCGCCTGGATGGCCGAGGTCAACGCTCAACACGCCGTCGCCATCGTCGAACGCGACAAAGCGGCACAAGGGTCGGCTTCCCGCCGCCTCACCGAGGAGGACATCCGACGCCTCGTCGGCGGCTTCGAGGACATCCGCAACATCCTGCGCGACGCCGACAGCGCGGATAAAAGCGCCGTCTACCGCGAGCTACGACTCGCCCTCACCTACGACCCCGGTGAAAACAAAATCAGCGTCGAGGCTAAGCCTGACGCTGATTACTGTGGGGTAACTGTACGTGTCCGAGGGGTGATCGATACCGCAACCCCACCATCGTTTGGCGCAGACGATAATGCGATAGTCGACTGTCGCCCTGTAGCTGCGCTCTGATAACGGCCGCCACGGCCTCCCGTTCGCCGCCGCGCCAGTCCACGACATGACTGACAGGTCACGGCTTCTCGCTGGTACGCGCTCAGGGAATCGAACCCCGAACCCGCGGTTACCGAAAGCAACGATCCGAACCTTGTCGCCATCTGCCGCCAATTGACACTGAACTGCACAGACATACCCGCGCAATGATCGCCGCTTGTCACTTACTGTCACTCACCGACATGGGTTTTCGGGGGGTAAACGAGGGGTGCGACGGCACGTTGCCCAGGATCCACCGACCCCGCTCAGGGTTCGGGCAGCATCGGCACGAGCACGACGAGCGCCGGCCCCATCGCAACCCACCCGCCGCCGGCAGGGGTTCATTTTCGGCGGGGCACTCGCCTGACGCGGTGGTTGGCCGCAGCAGCGGCTGCCGTACCGACAGGCAGAGTTGGTGCCATGGTTGCGATCCTCGCCCGGCACGGTAGCCGGGCGCAGACGTCAAGGCTGGTGTCCAACGACTGGTAGACCACGGTTGCGATCCTCGCCGACGCGGTGGCCGGACGCAGCTCGTCCTTGAAGTCGTGCCACTCGTCGCGGAAGACGTTGCGATCCTCGCCCAGCACGGTGGGCGGGCGCAGCGCGGCACCGGGCCAACCGGAACCACCTCGTCCGTCACGTTGCGATCCTCGCCCGGCGCGGTGGCCGGGCGCAGCACGTCGAGGTTCGACTACTTCCGCCGGCCGGTCGCGTCGTTGCGATCCTCGCCCGGCACGGTGGCCGGGCGCAGCCTGCTGTGACCCCTCGGTCCGCAAGACCACGGTCAACCCGTTGCGATCCTCGCCCGGCGCGGTGGCCGGGCGCAGCTCGGGCCGGCTTGTCGACCGGCTGCGTCTCGCCGGTGTTGCGATCCTCGCCCGGCGCGGTGGCCGGGCGCAGCAGGGCAGCGGAAGCCCAAGGTTCGACTGTGCGAGATCGTTGCGATCCTCGCCCGGCGCGGTGGCCGGGCGCAGCACCGCGCGATCCCCAACCACACGAAGGAGTTGCGATCCTCGCCCGGCGCGGTGGCCGGGCGCAGCATCACGATGGACGTGACGTTGCCCGGGTCCGCACCGGTGTTGCGATCCTCGCCCGGCGCGGTGGCCGGGCGCAGCACTGCTGCCAGGTCCCCGAGCTGCCCATCCCCGCCGAGTTGCGATCCTCGCCCGGCGCGGTGGCCGGGCGCAGCCTGGACCGACAACAACAACTGCTACCTCGCCGTGCTGGTTGCGATCCTCGCCCGGCGCGGTGGCCGGGCGCAGCACCTGCTCAAGACGTACGAGGTCGCCCCGGTGACGGCGTTGCGATCCTCGCCCGGCGCGGTGGCCGGGCGCAGCCTGGACCGACAACAACAACTGCTACCTCGCCGTGCTGGTTGCGATCCTCGCCCGGCGCGGTGGCCGGGCGCAGCACCTGCTCAAGACGTACGAGGTCGCCCCGGTGACGGCGTTGCGATCCTCGCCCGGCGCGGTGGCCGGGCGCAGCCAGCGCGGGCTAATACTGCAACGGCAGTAGGCGAATCGTCTTCGGGTCGGGTTCGTTGGTCTGCCTGTGACGGACGTTGATGTTGATCGTTGGCGTGGGGAGCTGGACCGGCTGCATGCCCGGATCGGGCCTCGGTTTCG
>NZ_JBTMMT010000129.1:0-4741 GCF_055517075.1 Micromonospora sp. DSM 43699 | reverse complement strand
GGGGGGGCCCCCCCCCCCCCCCGACGAGGGTACGCAGATCAGCGCCGGGTGCAGGTCAGCGCCGCCCGGGTGCAGGTCAGCGCCGCGTGCTGGACTTCGCGGCGGCCCGTCCGGCCTCGATCGCCTTGCCGAGGTCGTCGGCCGGTCGGCCGGAGACGTCGGTGGCACCCTCGGCGACCGAGGGAACCTTGTCGTCCGGGTGGATCACCGGCTTGCCGGTCGACGTGTCGGCGGCCACGGCGGAACTGCCGACACCGGTGGACGGCGTCGCCGAACCGGTCGGCGTGGACCCGCTCGCCGAGGGGGTCTCCACCACCAGGATGTCGACCCCGTCCCGGGCGGACTCGACGTCGGCCGTGGCCCGGACACCGGATGCGCCAATTCCACCGGCGGTGTTCTCGGTGCCGGAGGCACGGGCGGCGGGGGTGGTGTCGATGCCGTGGGTCGGGTCGTACTCGGCCCATTCCTGCTGCTCGCGGCGGCGGCGCATGGCCATCGCCCCGGCCACCCCGGCCACCGTACCGGCGACCAGCAGGCCGGCCATCATGCCGCGCGACGTCCGCTTCTTCTTCCGGGCCTTCGGGCTCTTCGCCTTGATCTTCTTGCTCACCGCGGCCTGCCTGGCGGCGGCGGCCTTCTTACCTGCCACCGCCTTGCCGGCGGCCTCGGCCTGGGCGTTGCGCACCGCCAGGGCGACCGGGGCGAGCGCCGCGACAGTCGACGCGAGCCCGCTGGAAGCCCGGTCCCGCACCACGACCGCGGTCGGCGCGACGGCCCCCCGGGCCGCCTGGACCCGTGGGCCGACAGTGGCGCCGGCACCCTTCGCCGCGTGCGTGGCAGCCTGCTTCAGGTGACCGATGCCCTGGTGCAGCTCCACCTTTGCCAGCTGCCCCTGGGTCTTGCGCCGCCCGATTCCAAACACGGTCCCACCTCCTGGGAGTTGTTCCTTCGTCATCCTCCACCTTCGGATGCCTCCGCAATGCCAGATCGGGCACATGGGAGGATCCGCATGGAACTGACCAACGAGTGAGGAGTACCCGTGGCCGAGGCTATCTACGCCACCTTGCACACCAACGCTGGCCCGATCCGGCTGGAACTCTTCGGCAATCACGCTCCGAAGACGGTTCGTAACTTCGTCGACCTGGCCGAGGGCAACAAGGAGTACACCGACCCCCGCACCGGGCAGCCGGGCAACGGGCCGTACTACGACGGCACCATCTCGCACCGGGTGATCAGCGGCTTCATGGTCCAGATGGGCGACCCGACCGGCACCGGCCGGGGTGGTCCCGGTTACACGTTCGCCGACGAGTTCCACCCCGAGCTGCGCTTCGACCGGCCGTACCTGCTGGCGATGGCGAACGCCGGGCCGGGCACCAACGGTTCGCAGTTCTTCATCACCGTCGGGGCGACCCCGCACCTGAACAACCGGCACACCATCTTCGGCCAGGTGGCCGACGAGCAGTCGGCGAAGGTGGTCGACTCGATCGCGAACACCCCGACCGGCCCGAGCGACCGACCGCTGCAGGACGTGGTGATCGAGCGGGTCGAGATCGAGCGCACCGGAGCCTGATCGCGCCCGCGAGGTACCTTTGCACGCATGACTGAACGCTCCGGGCCGGCCGGCGACGCCACCGGCGGGTCGGTGCCGACCACCCCGGTCTGCTACCGCCACCCCGACCGGGAGACGTACCTCAGGTGCTCCCGATGCGACCGGCCGATCTGTCCGGAGTGCATGCGGGACGCCCCCGTCGGCCACCAGTGCCCGGAGTGCGTGAACGAGGGACGCCGCAGCGTACGGCCGGCGCGTACCGCCTTCGGTGGTGGTGCCGCCGGCCGTCGCGGCGTGGTCACCCGCACCCTGATCGCGCTGAACGTGCTGGTGATGATCGTCTCGGTGCTCAGCGACCGGGGCGGCGACTCGATGATCGGCGGGTCCGGCTTCGGCGGCCTGCTCGGTGGCGGCACCCCGCTGACCCAGTGGGGCTCGGTGCTCAGCTACGCGTCGTACGTGCCGTTCGGCGAGGCGCACGGGGTCGCCTCCGGCGAGTGGTACCGACTCGTCACCGCGATGTTCCTGCACTACGGCCTGGTGCACCTGCTGCTCAACATGTGGGCGCTCTGGGTGCTGGGGCGGGAGTTGGAGGCCCTGCTCGGGCCGCTGCGCTTCCTCACCCTCTATCTGGTGGCCGGGCTCGGCGGCAACGTAGCGGCATACCTGTTCAGCAGCCCCAACACCGCATCGGCCGGTGCCTCCACGGCGATCTTCGGGCTGTTCGCGGCGATCTTCGTGCTGATGCGCCGGCTGGGCCGGGACACCTCGGCGATCCTGCCGATCCTGGTGATCAACCTGATCTTCACCTTCACCGTCCCGGGCATCTCCATCCCGGGCCACGTCGGCGGGCTGGTCGTCGGGGCGCTGATGGCGCTCGTGCTGGCGTACGCCCCCCGGATGCGGCGCTCGGTCTTCCAGGCGGCCGGCACGGCGGTCATCCTGGTGGCGCTGCTCGGCCTGGTGATCGTCCGCACCGTCATGCTGCTCGGCTGATCCACGGATCACGGACGGGCGGCCCGCCACGCCACCTGGCTGAGCCACGGATCACGGACGGGCGGCCCGGACCTCCTCAGCCACCTCGGTCGGCGACGCGCCCAGGTCGGCCCGGCCGAGCAGGTGCAGGGTCTCGCCGGCGTCGATCTCCAGCGTCTCGCCGGTCAGCCCGAACCGGGTCCGCCGGCCCACGGTGACCGCCTCCACCGCGTCCCACGGCAGGTGACGCCGCCCGGCGTACCCCCGGACGACGGTGATGCCGCCGGCGTCGACCGCGAGGCGGACCGGGGCGACCAGGTCGCGTACCGCCCAGCCGGCCAGGCCCACGGCGGCGGCGACGGCCAGCGCCAGTTGGACCGGGTCGCCGGCGGCGAGCAGCAGCCCGAGGGCGACCAGACCGAGCGCACCGGCCAGCTTCACCGCCGGGAGGGCCGGAGGGACCCGCCACTGGCGGGCCGGAGACGATGGTGGATGCACCACCCCAGCATGCCAGCCGGAACCGTCCGGCCCCGGTGACCGGACGACCCACCGATCGACGGCACGGTCGAGGGCATGGGGGTGCGGGACGATCCGCCGGTAGTATCGACACAGCCGAGGTTACCGGGGAGTAGTCATGAGTGACGCAGTCATCGTCGGTGCGGTACGCACCCCGGTCGGGCGACGCAAGGGCGGCCTGGCCGAGGTCCACCCGGTCGACCTCTCGGCGCACGTGCTGCGCGCCCTCGCCGACCGGACCGGCATCGACCCCGGCCAGGTCGACGACGTGATCTGGGGCTGCGTGTCCCAGGTCGGCGAGCAGTCCTGGAACATCGCCCGCAACGGCGTGCTCGCCGCCGGCTGGCCCGAGTCGGTGCCCGGCACCACCCTCGACAGGCAGTGCGGCTCCAGCCAGCAGGCCCTGCACTTCGCCGCCGCGACGGTCCTCTCCGGTCAGGCCGACCTGGTGGTGGCAGGTGGCGTCGAGTCGATGACCCGGGTGCCGATGGGGGCCAGCGTCGGCGACGGCATGCCGTTCAGCACCCAGCTCCGCGCACGTTACCGGGGCGTCGAAGGATTCGCCGACGACCAACCGCTCCCGTTCAACCAGGGGGTCGGCGCCGAGCTGATCGCCGCCCGCTGGCGCTTCTCCCGTGCCCAGCTCGACGAGTTCGCGCTGGCCAGTCACGAGAAGGCCGCCGCCGCGCAGGACGCTGGGGCGTTCGACCCCGAGCTGGCCCCGGTACCACTGCCCGACGGCGGCACGTTCACCACCGACGAGGGCATCCGCCGGGACACCTCCCTCTCGGTGCTCGGTGGGCTGAAGACCCCGTTCCGCGCCGACGGCGTGGTCACCGCCGGGTCCGCGTCGCAGATCTCCGACGGGGCCGCCGCGCTCGCCGTCACCACCGCCGAGTGGGCCGGCCGGCACGGCCTGCGCCCGTTGGCCCGGGTACACACCGCCGTGGTCGCCGCCGACGATCCGGTCACCATGCTCACCGCCCCCATCCCGGCCACCGCGAAGGCGCTGCGCCGCGCCGGCCTGGGCATCGAGGAGATCGGCGTGTACGAGGTGAACGAGGCGTTCGCCCCGGTGCCGCTGGCCTGGCTGGCCGAGACCGAGGCCGACCCGGAGCGGCTGAACCCGCGCGGCGGCGCTATCGCGCTGGGCCACCCGCTCGGCGCGTCCGGTGCCCGGATCATGACGACGATGCTCCAGCACATGCGGGACAACGACATCCGGTACGGCCTGCAGACCATGTGCGAGGGCGGCGGCATGGCCAACGCCACCATCCTCGAACTTCTCTAGCCCTCCACCCAGCCCGGCCCTAGCCCAACCCACCTGGGGCGATCAAGGACCCGGAACAGTGGGTGACCGCGGACGAGCCGCCGACCGCCGCCCAGGAGTCGCCGGCGCGCTCCACCCGGCCGCCCGAGCGGTAACCCCACCCGCCCGCACCGCCCGCGCCACCCTGCCCAATCACCCCGCCCAACCACCCGCCTGATCACCCCGCCCGGTCACCTCGCTCAGCCCCCACCCCGCCCGATCACCTCACCCGGTCACCTCGCTCAGCCCCCACCCCGCCCGATCACCTCACCCGGTCACCGCAGAGCTGGCCCGCCCAGCCCCGCGATGGGCCGCACAGCCCGATCGCCGCGGGACTGACCCAGAGAGCAAGATCATCACAGTTGGGGCAATGTAGCGGCATTCAGATGGCT
>NZ_JBTMMT010000128.1:0-5048 GCF_055517075.1 Micromonospora sp. DSM 43699 | reverse complement strand
ATTTTGATCTTCAGACCTGACGCAAACCTCTTGATCAACACCGGGAACCGGGGGTGGGGTGGGGCGTCGGAGGGGGGAGCCGGGGTGGGGTGGGGTGGGTTGGGGGGTTAGTGGGGGGTGGGGGCGGGCTCCACCAGTTCGATGAGGACGCCGCCGGTGGCCTTGGGGTGGACGAAGTTGACCCGGGAGTTGGCGGTGCCGCGCTTCGGGGTGTCGTAGACCAGGCGTACGCCGCGTTCGCGCAGTGTCGCGCAGGCGGCGTCGATGTCGGCGACCGTGTACGCCAACTGCTGCAGGCCGGGGCCGTTGCGGTCGAGGAACTTGGCGATCGTCGACTCCGGCGTCAGCGGGGCGAGTAACTGCACGCATCCCCCCTCGGCGGTCGGGCCGACGGCCAGCATCGCCTCGCGTACGCCCTGCTCGGTGTTGGTCTCCTCGTGGATGCAGCGCATCCCGAAGGTGCGCTGGTAGAAGTCGATCGCGGCGTCCAGGTCGGCGACCGCGACCCCGACGTGGTCGATCCGGCGCAGCCCGATGTCTGTGACGTAGTCGGCAGCGGGCTCGACGGGGGAGTTCTCAGCCATGCCGCTAGTCTGGCCGAACAACCGTTCAGGCGTACAGGTCGGCATCCCCTCGGAGGCAGTTCAGTGGCATCGGTGATCGTCAGCGGCGCGCGGACCCCGATGGGCCGGCTGTTGGGCAACCTCAAGGACCTTCCGGCGACGAAGCTCGGCGGGGTCGCCATCAAGGCGGCCCTGGAGCGCGCCGGGATCGCCCCTGGCCAGGTGCAGTACGTGATCATGGGTCAGGTGCTCCAGGCCGGCACCGGGCAGATCCCGGCCCGTCAGGCGGCAGTGGAGGCCGGCATCCCGATGTCGGTGCCGGCGTTGACCATCAACAAGGTGTGCCTCTCCGGTCTGGACGCGATCGCCCTGGCCGACCAGCTGATCCGGGCCGGCGAGTTCGACATCGTGGTGGCCGGCGGCATGGAGTCGATGACCAACGCCCCGCACCTGCTGCTCGGCCAGCGCACCGGTTACAAGTACGGCGACGTCACGATCAAGGACCACATGGCCCACGACGGGCTCAGCGACGCCTGGGACTGCTGCTCGATGGGGGAGTCCACCGAGCGGCTCGGCGCCCGGCACGGCATCACCCGCGCCGAGCAGGACGAGTTCGCGGCGGCCAGCCACCAGCGGGCCGCCGCCGCGCAGAAGAACGGTCACTTCGCCGACGAGATCACCCCGGTGGTCATCCCGCAGCGCAAGGGCGAGCCGCTGGTGATCAGCGAGGACGAGGGCATCCGGCCGGACACCACAGCCGAGTCGCTGGCGAAGTTGCGCCCGGCGTTCGCCAAGGACGGCACCATCACCGCCGGCACCTCGTCGCCGATCTCGGACGGTGCGGCGGCCGTGGTCGTGATGAGCAAGGCCAAGGCCAACGAGCTGGGCCTGACCTGGCTGGCCGAGGTCGGCGCGCACGGCAACGTGGCAGGCCCGGACAACTCCCTGCACTCGCAGCCGTCGAACGCCATCCAGCACGCCCTCAAGAAGGGCGGTCTGAGCATCGAGGACCTCGACCTCATCGAGATCAACGAGGCGTTCGCCCAGGTCGGCATCCAGTCCGCGCGGGACCTCGGGATCAGCACCGACAAGATCAACGTCAACGGTGGGGCCATCGCGCTGGGTCACCCGATCGGCATGTCCGGCGCCCGGCTGGTGCTCACCCTCGCGCTGGAGCTCCAGCGGCGCGGTGGCGGCACCGGCGCGGCGGCGCTCTGCGGCGGTGGCGGCCAGGGCGACGCCCTGATCATCCACGTGCCCGCCGACTCCGGGAACTGACCGGCACCCGGTTCCGCCCGCCCGCAGCCGACCCTGTGGCTGAGCGCGGGGGAACGAGCCGGGTTTGCGAGCCCCGCAGTCGTGAGCAAGATGTCATCCGGTGAGCGCGAGGAGCGAGCCGGGTGCGCCGACCCCGAAGTCGTGACCGGAGGGTGGACCAGTGAGTGTCGAGAACGCCCCGGCTCCGGCCGCTGTCCCGGTGCGCCGCAGTCGGGACGTACCGATGCTCGTGGAGAGGGCGCGCGAGGGTGACCCCCGGGCGGTGGCCCGGCTGATCACGCTCGTCGAGTCCGGTGACGAGGTGCTGCCGCAGGTGGCGGCGGCGCTCGCGCCGTACGCCGGGCAGGCCCAGGTGGTCGGGTTGACCGGCTCTCCGGGGGTGGGCAAGTCGACCACCACCAACGAGCTGGTCCGGGCGCTGCGGGCGGGCGGGCACCGGGTCGGGGTGCTGGCCATCGACCCGTCCAGCCCGTTCACCGGCGGGGCGATCCTCGGCGACCGGGTCCGGATGCAGGATCATGCCACCGACCCGGGCGTCTACATCCGGTCGATGTCCAGCCGGGGGCACCTCGGTGGGCTCTCCGCCGCGACCCCGCAGGCGGTCCGGGTGCTGGAGGGCGCCGGCTGCGACGTGGTGCTGGTGGAGACCGTCGGCGTCGGTCAGGCCGAGGTGGAGGTGGCCTCGCTCGCCGACACCACCCTGGTGCTGCTCGCTCCGGGCATGGGCGACGCGATCCAGGCGGTCAAGGCCGGCATCCTGGAGATCGCCGACGTCTTCGTGGTCAACAAGGCCGACCGGGACGGCGCGGACAACACGGTCCGCGACATCCAGGGCATGATCGCGCTGGGCGAGCGCGGGCCGGGCGAGTGGCGGCCCCAGGTGGTGCGCGCGGTGGCCGTGCGCAACGAGGGTATCGACGACGTCGCCGCCGCGATCGACAAGCACCGGTCCTGGCTGGAGCAGCACGACGAGCTGCGCCGCCGCCGCGAGAAGCGGGCCGCCGCCGAGATCGAGGCGATCGCGCTCGGCACCCTCCGCGCCCGCATCGGTTCCCTACGCGACGGTACGGAGCTGAGCACGCTCGCCGCGAAGGTGGCCGGCGGCACCCTCGACCCGTACGCCGCAGCGGACGAACTCCTCGCCCAGATCGGCACCTGAGCCGCCGGCCCAGATCGGCACCTGAGCCGCCGGCCCAGATCGGCACCTGAGCCGCCGGCCCGGGCGGGTCCTGGCGGTGGGGGTCTCGGTGGCGTTCTGGGCCACCCTCGTCCCTGAACGGGAAGCGGTCCGCCGCGAAGGCACGGCCGGCCGGTCGGTCGCTGAATTGCTTTCGACCGACCGGCCGTGCCTGTCAACGCATTTCTTCTTTCACGGTCAACAAGACGCCGGCATCAGCGCCGGTCATCAGGATTCGAGCTTCCATTCGTCGACGCGCGCCGTTCGGGGAGCGTTGGCGCTGGCCCCTGAATAATTGGTGAGGAACTTGCACTGTGCGACGTTCCACGTCTGCTTCTTCACCACGAAGGAGCGAGACTCCTGAAACAGTCGCATCCGTCGGCGTTGCCCACTGGGCACATCCAGCGCGTAACTGAAACCGGCAGTCCACGAGCGCCCGGCGGTCACCGACACCCCGATGGACGTGCTCGCCTTCGCGAAAACGACGCCGGCTTCGGCGGACACCGTCGCCGACGCCGTCGCCGAGACGTTGGCGGTCTCGTTCTCGCTGTACGAGATGGTGCCGGGGCCGGTGATGTACGCGCTGTAGACGTCGGTCGGCCGGGTCGACCTGCTGACGTTGGTGAAGGTGTAGAGCGGGTTCTCGCCCTCGGCCGGGCAGCCCTGCGGCTTTGCCTGGGCCGGGGCCGGCAGGGCCACGACGGGTAGCGGCAGCACCGCGATCGTCGATACGACACTCAGTAGACGTTTCCTGAAGTTCACGTTCTCTCCCCGTGGATATACAGATGTACAGAAACGGCCCCCCATTGGGTGGGGTCGCCGTGAATTCCAGGAAGATAGCAGGGGAAGGCCGGCGTCGCTGTCCCTTGACGGGGTCGAACCTGCTCTGTACCATCACAAAAATTAATAACGGGGGAATGGGCTGCGATGAACAATAGAGTTTCGGGGATCGCGCTTCTGTTCGGATGCTCGTTGACCCTCGCCGTTTCCCTCGCGGGGTGTTCGGCGGGATCGGACGGCGGGTCTCCTGCTTCCCCGCCCGCCACTGACATCTCCGGGACTCCCCGCCCATCGGTGTCCGAGGCTCCGAGCGACCTTCCCGTGTTCGGTCCGGAGGCTGTCCGGGTCGTGGCCGTCCGCAGTGCTTCCGGCGAAGTGAGCTTCGACGTGGTCGGCCCGAAGGGCGCGCGGTACGGGCTGCGCGATGCGGCCGGGAAGAAGGGCGAGTGTCGTCAGGTGGAGCGGGGCGAGGTCGCGTCCCGTCCGTCGGGCCTGCCGGTGACGTCCGACTGGCAGACGGAGTTGATCTGTGTCAGCAGCGAGAAGGTCACGAAGGCGAGCAGGGTGCTCGTCAAAGTCGCGCTGGACAGCTTCACCTACGACTTCGAGGTGCCCGCACTGCCGCCGGCCTGACTCCGCCGACTCTCGTCTGATCGATCCGCGCCGGGTTCCGCACGGGGTGACGGCCGTCCACACTCGACCGGTGGCGTCCCCGGCGGTCGATCCCCGGTCGGTACGCTCGCACCCGTCCCACGTCGAGTGGGGCGGGTGCCGGGCGGTGTTCCGTGCCGGTGGTGCGACGACAGGGGGCGACGATGAGCCACGAGGAGACGCAGGAGCTGTCGGTGACGCCGGACGCGGTGGCGGGCGGGACGACGCAGGTCTCCGACGAGGTGGTCGAGAAGATCGCGGTGGCCGCCGCGAAGTCCGTCCCCGGGGTGGCCGAGCTGGGCGGTGACGTGGCCCGGTTCTTCAACGCCGTACTCGACAGGGTCGGGCTGGACCGGGTCGGTGACGCCCGGCGGGGCTGCTCGGCGCACGTCACCAACGGCGCGGCCGTGGTCAACCTCGTTCTGGTGATCTCCGCCGGCCACCCGGTACCCCAGGTCACCGACGCGGTCCGCGCCGCCGTGACGGCAGCCGTGGAGTCCTACGGCCTCCGCGCCGACGAGATCAACATCCGCGTCGACGACGTAGCCATGGACACCCCAGAATCCCCCACCCCCTGATCCCACCCCCACCACCCACCC
>NZ_JBTMMT010000127.1:0-5545 GCF_055517075.1 Micromonospora sp. DSM 43699 | reverse complement strand
TGCGTCTGGTGGCGGTGGACGAGTCGGGTGCGCCGGTGGTGTCGGTGGACTCTCTCGTCCTGCGGGAGATGGGTGCCGCCTCCGCGCCGAGCGCGGTGGACCGTTCCCTGTTCGAGGTCTCCTGGCAGACGGAGGAGATCACTCCGGCCGGGAAGGTCTCCGGTTGGGTCCTGTTGACGGCCGACGGTCGGACCGACGCTGCAGCCTCCCCCGTCGACCTTCCCGGAGTGCCGGCGTACGCGGACGTGGCGGCCCTGCTCGCCGCCGTCGAGGCGGGGGAGACCCCACCGGAGGTGCTGCTGCTGCCGGTGCCGGCGCCGGCCACCGGGCCGTCCGTCCCCGCAGCCGTCCGGACGCTGACCACCGAGGTCCTCGGGACCGTCCAGGCGTGGCTCGCCGCCGACGTGCTCGCCGACTCCCGCCTGGTGGTGCTCACCCGGGACGCGGTGGCGGTGCAGCCCGGCGACCGGACCGGTGACCTCGCGGGTGCGGCGGTGTGGGGTCTGCTGCGGTCGGCGCAGTCGGAACATCCGGGTCGCATCGTCCTGGCCGACCTCGACCGTGGAGCCGACGCCGACACGCTGGCGGTGCTCGCGACGGTGGCCGGCGATCCGGCCCCGACCGGCGGCCAGCTCGCGATCCGCGGCGGCACCGTCTTCGTACCCCGGGTCACCCGACCGGCCGCCGACCGCCTCGTCCCGTCGACCGACCTCTGGCACGTGGCGGCGGTGGAGCCGGGAACGATCGACGGCATCGGCCTGGTGGTCGGCACCGACCTGCCCCTGGCCGCCGGTCAGGTCCGCATCGCGGTGCGTGCTGCCGGCGTGAACTTCCGCGACGTCCTCATCGCCCTGGGCATGTACCCGGATTCGACTGCGGTGATGGGCAGTGAGGGCGCGGGCGTGGTGCTGGAGGTGGGTCCGGGTGTCGACGACCTGGTGCCGGGGGATCGGGTGTTCGGGCTGTTCGAGCCCGGCTTCGGCCCGCAGGTGGTCGCGCAGCGGGACCGGATCGCGAGGATTCCTATCGGTTGGTCGTTTGTGGAGGCCGCCTCCGTTCCGGTGGTCTTCCTGACGGCGTTCTATGCGTTGCGCGATCTGGCTGGTCTGCGGGTCGGTGAGTCGGTGCTGGTCCATTCGGGTGCCGGTGGTGTCGGCATGGCGGCGGTTCAGCTCGCCCGGCATTTCGGTGCGACGGTGTATGCGACGGCGAGTCCTGGGAAGTGGGGCGTTCTGCGGGAGTTGGGGGTCGCGCCGGAGCGGATCGCGTCGTCGCGGACCACGGAGTTCGAGGGCGTGTTCCTGGCCGCGTCGGGTGGTTCGGGTGTGGACGTGGTGCTCGATGCGTTGGCGGGTGAGTTCGTGGACGCGTCGTTGCGGTTGTTGCCGCGTGGTGGTCGGTTCGTGGAGATGGGCAAGACCGATGTTCGGGACCCGGAACTCGTCGCCGAGCAGCACCCGGGCGTCACCTACCGGGCATTCGAACTCAACCAGGCCGGCGGAACCCGCATCGGGCAGATGCTCGCCGAACTGCTTGCCCTCTTCGAGCGGGGTGTGCTGCGGCCGTTGCCGATCCGGGTGTGGGATGTGCGGGAGGCGCGGGGGGCGTTGCGGCACATCAGTCAGGCCCGGCACGTGGGCAAGGTGGTGCTGACCATTCCCCCTCCGGCGGATCCGGAGGGCACCACGTTGGTCACGGGTGCGTCGGGTGTGTTGGCGGGTGTCGTCGCCCGGCATCTGGTCGCCACGGGGCGGTCTCGTCGTTTGTTGTTGGCGTCGCGTCGTCTGCCGGTGGAGGGCAGTGGTTATGCGGCGTTGGTGGCGGAGTTGACCGGTGCGGGTGCGTCGGTCACGACGGTCGCGGTGGATGTCGCGGATCCGGTGCAGGTCGCCGCTCTGGTCGCGGGTGTGGATGCGGCGTGTCCGTTGACGGCGGTGGTGCATTGTGCGGGGGTGATCGCGGACGGCACGGTCGCTTCCCTGGACGCGGACGCCGTGGCTGCGGTGATGCGGCCGAAGGTGGATGCGGCGTGGGCGTTGCATGAGGTGACGGCGGGGTTGGATCTGTCGGCGTTCGTGGTGTTCTCGTCGGTGGCGGCGACGTTGGGTTCGCCGGGTCAGGGCAACTATGCGGCGGCGAACGCGTTCCTCGACGCCCTCGCGTCGTACCGGCGGGCCCACGGCCTGCCGGCGGCCAGCCTCGCCTGGGGGCTCTGGGCGACCACCAGCAGCATGACCGCCCACCTCGACGCCAGCGAGCACCGCCGCGCCATCCGTGCCGGCAGCGCTCCGCTCACCGACGTCGAGGGACTCGCCCTCTACGACGCCGCGCAGCGGCACGGTGGGGCGCACGTCGTCCTCATGAAGGTGCCGGCGGTCGCGGACGGGCCGGACGCGGACCGGGTGCCCGCCCTCCTGCGGGACCTCGTGCGGCAGCCCCGCACCCGGCGGCGCTCGGCGGCTCGCGGTGCCGCCGACCTGTCGGCGGCCGAGCGGCTCGCCGCGCTCAACCCGGTCGAACGGCGCGGTCAGCTCCTCGACCTGGTCGCCGGCAGCGTCGCGGCGGTGCTCGGTCACCGCTCGGCGGAGACCGTCGACCCGCTGCGGCCGTTCAAGGAGATCGGCTTCGACTCGCTGACCTCGGTCGAGTTGCGCAACCGGCTGGCCTCGGCCACCGAACTGCGGCTGCCCGCCACTGTCGCCTTCGACTACCCGACCCCCGTCGTGCTCGCCGACTTCCTCGACCGCGAGCTCGGTGGTCGGGTCACCCCGGCACCGACCCCGGCCACCACCGCGACGACCGACGTCGACGAGCCGATCGCCATCGTCGGCATGGCCTGCCGGTTCCCCGGCGACGTGCAGACTCCCGAGCAGCTCTGGGACCTGGTCACCGCAGGCGCGGACGTCATCGCGCCGTTCCCCACCGACCGTGGCTGGGACCTCTCCGTCCTGCGCACCGAGGCCGAGGACGACACCGCCACCCCGCGCAACGGCGGCTTCCTCTACGACGCCGCCGACTTCGACGCCGGCTTCTTCGGCATCTCGCCCCGTGAGGCGCTGGCGATGGACCCGCAGCAGCGGCTGCTGCTGGAGACCTCCTGGGAGGCGTTCGAGCGGGCCGGCATCGACCCGCACACCGCCCGGGGCAGCAGCACCGGCGTCTACGTCGGCCTGATCTACCACGACTACGCCGGCAAGGCGATCGGCACCTCCGACGAACTCGACGGGTACGTGGGCAACGGCAGCGCCGGCAGCGTCGCCTCCGGCCGGATCTCGTACCTCTTCGGCCTGGAGGGGCCGGCGGTCACCGTCGACACCGCCTGCTCGTCGTCGCTGGTGGCGCTGCACCTGGCCGCCCAGGCGCTGCGGCAGGACGAGTGCGGGCTCGCCCTCGCCGGTGGCGTCAGCGTCATGTCCACCCCCGGCATGCTCGCGGAGTTCTCCCGCCAGCGCGGCCTTTCGCCCGACGGGCGGTGCAAGGCGTTCGGCGCCGGCGCCGACGGCACCGGGTTCGCCGAGGGCGTCGGCATGCTGCTGCTGGAACGGCTCTCCGACGCCCAGCGCAACGGGCGGCGCATCCTCGCCGTCGTCCGGGCCAGCGCCGTCAACCAGGACGGGGCAAGCAGCGGGCTCACCGCCCCGAACGGTCCGTCGCAGCAGCGGGTGATCCGCCAGGCCCTCGCCAACGCCCGGCTCACCCCCGCCGACGTCGACGCCGTCGAGGCGCACGGCACCGGCACCGCCCTCGGTGACCCGATCGAGGCGCAGGCCCTGCTCGCCACCTACGGGCAGGACCGGCCGGAGGACCGTCCGCTGCTGCTCGGCTCGATCAAGTCGAACATCGGCCACGCCCAGGCGGCGGCCGGGGTGGCCGGTGTGATCAAGATGGTCATGGCGATGCGGCACGGGCTGCTGCCGGCGACCCTGCACGTGGCCGAGCCGTCCCCGCACGTCGACTGGACGGCCGGTGCGGTCGAACTACTCGCCGAACCCCGGCCCTGGCCACGGGTGGACCGACCCCGCCGCGCCGCCGTCTCCTCGTTCGGCATCTCCGGCACCAACGTCCACACCATCATCGAGCAGGCCCCCGAGACGTCGACCGCGCCGACCGCACCGGCCCCCGTCGTCTCCGGGGACCTGACCACCCCGTGCGTGCTCTCCGCCCGCACCGGTCAGGCTCTCCGTGGACAGGCGCAGCGGCTCCGTACCTGGCTGGCGGAGCACCCTGGCACCGGGCTGCCCGACCTCGGCCACGCGCTGGCCAGCGGACGCACCGCCTTCGAGCACCGGGCGGTGCTGCTGCCCCGGGACCGGCAGAGTCTCCTCGCCGCCCTCGACACGATCGTCGACGACCAGCCGTCCTCCATCGTCGTGCGCGGTACGGCCCGCACCGGCCGGCTCGCCGTCCTCTTCTCCGGGCAGGGCGCGCAGCGCGCCGGCATGGGCCGTGAGCTGTACGGGGTGTTCCCGGTGTTCGCCGCCGCGTTGGACGAGGTCTGCGGTCACCTGGACGCGCTGCTGCCGCAGCCGTTGCGAGAGGTGCTCTTCGCCACCGGGGGTTCGCCGGAGGCGGAGCTGCTGGACCAGACCGTCTTCACCCAGGCCGGTCTCTTCGCCGTCGAGGTGGCACTGTTCCGTCTCGTCGAGTCGTTCGGGATCGCCCCCGACTTCGTCGGTGGTCACTCGATCGGTGAGATCACCGCCGCCCACGTGTCCGGGGTGCTGTCCCTGGCCGACGCGTGTGCGCTGGTGGCCGCCCGGGGCCGGTTGATGCAGGCACTGCCGGCGGGTGGGGGCATGCTGGCGGTGGCCGCACCGGAATCCGAGGTCACGCAGACGCTCGCCGGTCTGACCGACCGGGTCGGTGTCGCGGCGGTGAACGGTCCGAACGCGGTGGTCGTCTCCGGTGCGGTCGAGGCCCTCGACGAGGTGGAGCGGGTCTGGCGGGAGCGGGGTGCCCGGACGCGTCGGCTGCGGGTGAGTCACGCGTTCCACAGCCCGTTGATGGAGCCGATGCTCGACGGGTTCCGCCGTGTCGTGGCGGAGCTGAGCTTCGCCGCACCGTTGCTGCCGGTGGTGTCGAACCTGACCGGTGGCCTCGCCGACGCCGACGAGATCCGGACCGCCGACTACTGGGTGCGGCACGTCCGCGAGGCGGTCCGCTTCGCCGACGGCATCGGCTACCTGCGGCAGCGCAACGTCGGCACCTATCTGGAGGTCGGGCCGGACGGTGTCCTCGCGGGCATGATCCAGGACTGCCTCGCCGAGGGCGCGGCCGACGGCAGCGGTCCGGTGGTCGTACCGACCCTGCGCAAGGGTCGCACCGAGGCGTCCGCGCTGCTCGCGGCTCTTGCCGAGGCGTACGTCGGTGGCGTCGCCGTCGACTGGACCCCGCTCACCGCCGGCTCCGGTGACCGGCTGGACCTGCCGACGTATGCGTTCCAGCGGGAGCGGTTCTGGCCGGTGGCGGTGGCCTGGCGTGCGGGCGACGTGTCGGGGGTGGGTCTCGCGGCGGCGGGGCATCCGTTGTTGGGTGCGGCTGTCTG
>NZ_JBTMMT010000126.1:0-5600 GCF_055517075.1 Micromonospora sp. DSM 43699 | reverse complement strand
GGGTTATTGGGGGTCGGTGGGGAGGAGGGACCAGAGGACCGTGTCGGGGCGGGGGGTGGTGCCCTGGGCGGGGAGGCGGGCGCGCATCAGGCCCTCCTGGTGGAAGCCGGCCCGTTGCAGGACCCGCTGGGAGGCGGTGTCCCAGGGGGCGTTGCCGGCCCAGAGGCGGGCCAGGCCGACCGGGCCGAACGCCCAGCCGGAGAGCAGCCGGACGGCCCGGGTGGCCAGACCCCGGCCGCGCGCCTCGGGCAACAGGCTGTAGCCGATCATCGCCTGGCCGGTGGCCGGTTCGTCGTAGATCAGGGCGCAGCCGCCGACCATCGCGCCGGTCACCGCGTCGAGCAGCGCGAAGTCGGCCGACCGGCCGGTCAGCCATTCGCTCTCGGCGACGGCGCAACGTCGGGCGATGTCTGCCCGGGTCGGTGGGGCCTGACGGACCCGGGTCGCCACCACCTCGGGGCGGGTGTACAGCCGGTACAGCGGCTCGGCGTCCGCAGGTGAGAGCCGCCGCAACGTCACCACCCCGTCGGTGAGCCGGCCGTCGGGTAGATCCGGCAGCGGGCGCGGGGCCGGGCCGGGTGGGTCGCCGGCGAGGCGTACCCAGGCGAGCAGGTCGTGCCGGCTGCCGTCGCGGTCCTGGCCGGCGGACCGGCGTACCCCCTCGGGGTGGAAACCGGCGGCCAGCGCGACCCGCTGGCTGACCGGGTTCTCGGCGTGGACGAGCAGCTCCAGCCGGGTCAGGCCGGCCCGGAACGCGGCGGTCGCCAGCGCCCGGGTGGCCGCGGTGGCGATCCCGCGCCGCCGCGCCCAGGGTGCCACCCAGTAGCCCAGCTCCGCCTGACCCCGGCCGGGCGCGAGGTGGCCGAGCCCGGCACCGCCGACGAGCCGGTCGGTGCCGGCGTCGACGATCGCGTACGCGACGCCGCCGCTCCGCCAGGCCGCCGGGGCGCCCTCGGTGATCCACCGGTGGGCGTCGGCCAGGGTGTACGGCTTCGGCATCGTCGGGTTGAACCGCAGGTTCACCGGATCGGCACACCCGGCGGCGAGGTCGTCGGTGTCGGTCAGGCGGTACGGCCGCAGCCGCAGCCGGCCGGCCTCGATGATCTCCGGCGTCACGTCAGGTCCTCGGCGAGCAGCGCGCCGACCCAGGCGTCGATCCGGTTCCCCCGCTGCGACACCCCGCCCCGCAGCGTGCCCTCGACGGTGAAACCGGCCTTCTCGGCGACCCGGCGGGAGGCGGTGTTGCCGACGTGGGCCTTCCACTCGACCCGGGCCAGGCCCAGGCTGGTGACACCCCAGGCGGCGAGCGCGCCGAGCGCGGCCGGCATCCAGCCCCGCCCCCGTGCGTGCGGCGCGGTCATGAAACCGACCTCGGCCAGCAGCGGATCGGTGGGGCTCAACCGCAGGTCGACGGTGCCGGCGTAGGCGTCGTCCGGGTCGGCCAGCACGAAGCACGCGCTGCTGCCCCGCGCCCAGGACAGCCCGCCGTAGCCCAGGTAGTCCTCCGCATCGGTGCGCTGGTATGTGTGCGGCACGCTGGTCCACCAGACGGTCTCGGCGTCCCGGCAGGTGGCGACCACCCCGTCCAGGTCCCGTTCCTCCATCGGCCGCAGCCGCAGCTCGGTGCCGCCGGTGGTGGCGAACAGGACGGGTTGCGGTCGGCCGAACACGGCGGCCCGGCGGGCGTCCAGGGTGCCCGGCCCGGCCGGACCGGGTGCACCGCCGGCCGGCACCTGGCCGGCCGGCACCTCGCCGGGCAGTAGCGAGCCGATCCAGCCCTCGGCCCGACCGCCCTCGACGGGGTGGGCGAGCCGCAGTTCGCCGGAGACCTGGAAGCCGGCCCGCAGCGCGACCAGCCGGGAGAAGTGGTTGCCGACCTCGGCCTGCCAGACGAGTCGGCGTAGCGCCAGCGCCCCGAAGGCCCAGCGGGCGACCGCCCGGACGGCCCGGACGGTGACCCCCCGGCCGCGGGCCCAGGGGGCGGTCCAGTAGCCGATCTCGGCGGAGTCGAGGGCGCGGTCGATCGAGACCAGGCCGCAGGAGCCGAGCAGCTCGCCGGTGGCCGCGTCGCAGACCGCGAACGGCGCGCCGGTGCCGTCGGCCCAGGCCCGGGGAGCGATCTCGGTGACGAATCCGTGGGCGTGTTCAGGCCGGTACGGACGCGGTACGGTGGTCCAGCGCTGGATGTCCGGGTCCTGGCAAGCCCGGTGTACGTCGTCGGCGTCCGCGGCGAGCCACGGACGCAGCAGCATGCCGCCCTCGATGATCTCCACAGGCTCCATCCGAGTCATCGTGCCGGATCGTTCGCGGTAGGCGTAACCGGATAACCGCCGGTGGCGGGCCGAGCCGAGTGTTATGTCGGTTTAGTCGGGCCGGACCGCCGCCACCAGTGACCATCGCGCCGACGGAGCGCCTACGATGGTTCGAGACTGTCTAGGGGAGCGTTGATCCGTGTCGATTCTGGAAAAGGTCCTCCGCGCGGGCGAGGGCCGTATGGTGCGCCGGCTGAAGGCCATCGCCGCCGCCGTCAACTCGATCGAGGACGACTACGTCAACCTCACCGACGACGAGCTGCGGTCACTGACCGATCAGTACCGGGAGCGGCTCGCCGACGGTGAGACCCTCGACGACCTGCTGCCCGAGGCGTTCGCCACGGTGCGCGAGGCGGCTGCCCGGGTGCTCGGCCAGCGGCCGTACGACGTCCAGGTGATGGGTGGCGCGGCACTGCACTTCGGCAACATCGCCGAGATGAAGACCGGTGAGGGCAAGACGCTGACCTCGGTCATGGCGGTCTACCTCAACGCGCTCTCCGGCAAGGGCGTGCACGTGGTCACCGTCAACGACTACCTGGCCCAGCGCGACGCCGCCTGGATGGGCCAGGTGCACGAGTTCCTGGGCCTGACCGTCGGCGTGGTGCTGCCCAACAGGCCGGCCGTCGAGCACAAGGCCGCCTACGAGTGCGACATCACCTACGGCACCAACAACGAGTTCGGCTTCGACTACCTGCGCGACAACATGGCGTGGTCGCATGACGAGTTGGTGCAGCGTGGGCACAACTTCGCGGTGGTCGACGAGGTCGACTCGATCCTGATCGACGAGGCCCGGACCCCGCTGATCATCTCCGGCCCGGCCGAGCACTCCGCCCGCTGGTACGGCGAGTTCGCCGGGGTGGTGGCCCGCCTCCAGTCCGGCAAGGACGGCGAGGGCGACTACGAGGTCGACTACGCCAAGCGCACCATCGCGGTCACCGAGCGCGGCGTGGCCAAGGTGGAGGACCGGCTCGGCATCGACAACCTCTACGAGTCGGTGAACACCCCGCTGGTCGGCTACCTCAACAACGCGATCAAGGCCAAGGAGCTCTACAAGCGCGACAAGGACTACATCGTCAGCGACGGCGAGGTCCTGATCGTCGACGAGTTCACCGGGCGCATCCTGCACGGCCGCCGCTACAACGAGGGCATGCACCAGGCGATCGAGGCCAAGGAGGGGGTGGAGATCAAGCAGGAGAACCAGACCCTGGCCACCATCACCCTCCAGAACTACTTCCGCCTCTACGAGAAGCTCTCCGGCATGACCGGTACCGCCCAGACCGAGGCGGGCGAGTTCAACAAGGTCTACAAGGTCGGCGTGGTGACCATCCCGACGCACCGGCCGATGGTCCGGATGGACAAGGCCGACGTCATCTACAAGACCGAGAAGGCCAAGTTCAACGCGGTCATCGAGGACATCGCCGAGCGGCACCAGGCCGGCCAGCCGGTGCTGGTCGGCACCGTCTCGGTGGAGAACTCCGAGATCCTGTCCACGCTGCTGCGCCGCCGGGGCATCCCGCACTCGGTGCTCAACGCGAAGTTCCACGCCCGCGAGGCCGAGATCGTCGCCCAGGCCGGCCGCAAGGGTGCGGTCACCGTCGCCACCAACATGGCCGGCCGCGGCACCGACATCCTGCTCGGCGGCAACGCCGAGTTCCTCGCCGCCAACGAGCTGCGCCAGCGTGGCCTCGACCCGGCCGAGCAGGAGGACGAGTACGCCAAGGCGATGGAGGAGGTCCTCCCCACCTGGAAGCAGGCGTGCGAGACCGAGGCCGAGGAGGTCGCCGCCGCCGGTGGCCTCTACGTGCTCGGCACCGAGCGGCACGAGTCCCGCCGGATCGACAACCAGCTGCGCGGTCGGGCCGGCCGGCAGGGTGACCCGGGCGAGTCCCGGTTCTACCTGTCGCTGCAGGACGAGCTGATGAAGCGGTTCCGGGCCGGTGCCGTCGAGGCGGTGATGGAGCGGTTCAACATCCCGGAGGACGTGCCCATCGAGTCGAAGATGGTCACCCGGCAGATCAAGAACGCCCAGGCCCAGATCGAGGGCCAGAACGCCGAGATCCGCAAGAACGTCCTGAAGTACGACGAGGTGCTCAACAAGCAGCGCCAGGTGATCTACGCCGAGCGGCTGCGCGTGCTCAACGGCGAGGACCTCTCCGACCAGGTCCGCAACATGATCGACGATACCGTCGGCGCGTACGTGGTGGGAGCCACCAGCGACGGCTACGCCGAGGACTGGGACCTCGACCAGCTCTGGACGAGCCTCAAGCAGCTCTACCCGGTCGGCGTCACCGTGGAGGAACTGGAGGAGGAGGTCGGCTCCCGGGCCGGCCTGGACCAGGACTTCCTGCTCGCCCGCCTCCGGGAGGACGCGAACGCCGCGTACGACAGGCGCGAGGAAAGCCTCGGCGAGGAGGCCACCCGGCAGCTTGAGCGGATGGTGCTGCTCCAGGTCATCGACCGCAAGTGGCGTGAGCACCTCTACGAGATGGACTACCTCCAGGAGGGCATCAGCCTCCGGGCGTACGCCCAGCGCGACCCGGTCATCGAGTACCAGCGCGAGGGCTTCGACATGTTCGCCACCATGATGGAGGGCATCAAGGAGGAGACGGTCGGCTTCCTCTACAACCTCGAGGTGCAGGTCCAGGAGCCGGAGCCGGAGGCCGAGGAGGTCCAGCTGCTGGAGAAGCCGGTCGAGATCCGGGCCAAGGGGCTCAACCGCGCGCCGCAGCAGCAGGGCCTGCAATACTCCGCCCCCACCATCGACGGTGAGGCCGGCGCGGGCGCGGTGACCGTGGAGCGGCCCGAGCCGGAGCCTTCGGCGCCGGCGCTCGGCATCGGGGGCGGGCAGCAGCAGCCCCGGCCCCAGGCCCGGCCCGCCGCCGGTCCGTCGCCTCGCCCGGCTGCCGCCGGGGCGAGCGGCCAGGCCGCCGCGGCCAGCACCGCCCGACGCAACACGGGCCCGGTCGACCGGGCGGCCGAGGGTGGCCCGTCCCGTAACGCCCCCTGCCCGTGCGGCTCCGGCCGTAAGTACAAGCGCTGCCACGGCGCACCCAACGGCGGCGCCTGATCCGCACCGAAAGGACGCCCGCCCGCGCTGCCTAGCGGGCGGGCGTCCTGCCGTTCCTGTCGTGACGCTTGCCCCGTCCTGCCACCCCCGTGTGCCACCTTCCGCGGTGATCAAGAAGTTTGCGTCAGTTCGATCTCCGGGGATGACCTAAACCTCTTGATCAACACTCCGCCGGCGCGGCGCGGGGCGGGGCGGCGGAGTGTTGATCAAGAGGTTTAGGT
>NZ_JBTMMT010000125.1:0-6474 GCF_055517075.1 Micromonospora sp. DSM 43699 | reverse complement strand
CTGCCCCCGCCCGCCGTCCTCCCCCTCCTCGCCTGCCCTCGGTGATCAAGAGGTTTACGTCATGACAAGCGCCCTGCATGACGTAAACCTCTTGATCACCGGCCCGTGCTGGCCCGTGCTGGGCCGTGCTGGGCCGTGCCGGCCTGAAGCGGGTGGGCGGGGAAGGTGAGGTGGGTCAGGGGTTCTTGCGGCGGGGGCGGTAGGTGGTGAGGGTGGCGGGGAGGGCGCGGCGGATGATGGCGGCGCGGTCGGTGTCGCCGTGGAGCAGGGCTGCCGCCGTGTTGCGGGCTTCGTCCAGGGTGAAGTGCGGGGGGAGCATCAGCTCCGCCGGGTCGACCATCGCGTTGACCACCATCGGGCGGTCGGCGGTCAGGGCCCGCCGCCACAGGCCGGCGACCTGGTCGGGGGAGTCGACCAACTCGCCGTCGAGGCCCAGCACCTCGGCCCACCTGTGGTACGCCACGTCCGGGACGTCCTGGCTGGCCGGATAGCGCGGGGTGCCCTCGGTGGAACGCTGCTCCCAACTGACGAACGCCAGATCCCGGTTGTTGAGCACCAGCACCACGAAACGCGGGTCGGCCCAGTGCCGCCAGTTCTTCGCCACGGTGATCAACTCGTTGACCCCGTTCATCTGCATCGCCCCGTCGCCGATCAGCACCACCACCGGTCGGTCCGGGTGGGCGAACTTCGCCGCCAGGGCGTACGGCATGGCGCCGCCCATCGACAGCAGGGTGCCGGAGAGGCTGGCCAGCATGCCGGGCCGGACCTGGAGGTGGCGGGCGTACCAGGCGGTGGCGGTGCCGCAGTCCACCGCGATCATCGCGTCGTCGGGCAGCGCGTCGTTGAGGGTGTGGAACAGCAACTGCGGGTTCACCGGGTCGGCGGACTGCCCGGCCAGGTCCGCCTGGGAGCGTCGCCACGCCGAGGTGGCGTCGGCGATGGTCGCCCGCCAGGCCGTCGGGGCGGGGTGGTCGCCCAGTTCGCGCAGCAGCGCCCGCAGGGTCGGGCCGGCGTCGCCGGTCAGGTTGACCTCCGTCGGGTAGCGCAGCCCCATCCGGGTCCCGTCCAGGTCGATCTGCACCGCGCGGGCCTGACCCTGCGGCGGATAGAACTCCGAGTACGGCATGTTGCTGCCGACTATCAGCAACCTGTCGCACCCCTGCATCAGCTGCCAGCTCGGTCGGGTGCCGAGCAGGCCGATCGCCCCGGTCACCCAGGGCTCGCGGTGATCCACGGCGGTGAAGCCGAGCAGCGCTGTGGTTACCCCGGCACCCAGCCGGTCGGCGATCAGGCGTACCTCCTGCTCGGCGCCGAGCGCGCCCTGACCGACGAGCATCGCCACCTTCTCGCCGCCGCGCAGCACCTCGGTGGCGCGGCGCAGCTCCGCCTCGGGCGGCACCGTCGGCATGCTGCTCGGGACCGAGCTGGTGTGGTAGTAGCCGTGCGCGTGCGGCGGGTCCGGCACCGCCGGCTCGTCCTGCACGTCCAGCGGGAGCACCAGCGCGGTCACCGTCCGGCGGGACAGCGCCGTACGGCAGGCCCGGTCCACCAGGTGCCGTACCTGGGACGGGTCGTCGAGCTGGGCCAGGAACTCCCCGGCGACGTCCTTGTAGAGGGCGAGCAGGTCGACCTCCTGGTAGTAGCCGCCACCCTCGGCGGTCAGCGCGGTGTTGCCGACCAGGGCCACCACCGGCTGGTGGTCGAGCTTGGCGTCGTAGAGGCCGTTGAGCAGGTGGATCGCGCCGGGGCCACTGGTCGCCAGGGCGCAGCCGATCGGGCCGCCGCCGTACTTGACGTGGGCGCTTGCGGCGAACCCGGCGGTCTCCTCGTGGCGGACCTGGACGAACTCCACCCGGTCGCCGGCCCGTTGCAGGGCCGAGGTCATGCCGTTGATGCCGTCGCCGGGGTAGCCGAAGTAGCGGTGCACGCCCCACTCGGCGAGGCGGGCCACGATGTGGTCGGCGACAGTGGCGTTCTTCGGCAACCGGCCGTCGGCGGTGCCCGCTGCGCTCATCGTGGTAGTCCCTCCGGTGGTGTCCGCTCACCGCCCGATTCCCCCGCCACGCTCCCGGAAACCCGGCCGTGCCCGGAATGACCCGACGGTGTGCGTGCCCGGCAGGCCGGTGGGCGGGACACCGGCAGGCCGGTGCGCCGGGACCGCACCGGCGGTGCGTGCCGGGACACCCGGCAGAATCGGGCGGTGTCCGTTGAACAGATCACCGATCCCGACGACGCGCGGATCGCCGACTACCGCGCGTTGACCGACGTCGAGCTGCGTACCCGGTGGGAGCCCCCGCACGGGTTGTTCATCGCCGAGGGGGAGCTGGTGCTGCGCCGGGCGGTGCGGGCCGGCTATCCGGCCCGGTCGTACCTGGTCGACGCGAAGCGGGTCGACCAGTTGGCTGACCTGGACACCGGGGACGCGCCGGTCTACGCGGCCAGCCCCGACGTGTTGGAGAAGGCAACCGGCTTCCACGTCCACCGGGGCGTGCTCGCCTCGTTCCACCGTAAGCCCCTGCCCACCGCCGCCGAGGTGCTTGCCGCCGCCCGCCGGGTGGCGATCCTGGAGGACATCAACAACCACACCAACCTCGGCGCGATCTTCCGGGGGGCTGCGGCGCTGGGCATCGACGCGGTGCTGCTCTCGCCGTCCTGCGCCGATCCGCTCTACCGGCGCAGCGTGCGGGTCAGCATGGGGGAGGTGTTCGCGGTGCCGTACGCGAAGCTGGAGCGTTGGCCGGTGGGGTTGGACCAGGTGCGGGAGGCGGGGTTCACCGTGCTGGCCATGACGCCGGCGGCGGACGCCGTACCGATGCAGCGGTTGACGTCGGCGCAGCGGGCGCGGGCGGCGTTGCTGTTGGGGGCCGAGGGGCCCGGTCTCTCCGCGGCGGCGCAGTCGGCAAGCGACGTGCGGGTGGTCATCCCGATGCGGCGCGGGGTGGACTCGTTGAACGTGGCCGCCGCGGCGGCGGTGGCGTTCTGGGAGCTGGGACGCGACGATCCGGCCTGCGACTGTGGCTGACCGCCGCGAGCCCAGGCTATTTGCATGAGAATGCGGGCAGGTGCATAATCTTTCCTGTGTCCAAGGTTCTCACCTCCCTGCCCATCGGCGAACGTGTCGGCATCGCCTTCTCCGGCGGCCTCGACACCTCGGTCGCGGTCGCGTGGATGCGCGACAAGGGCGCCGTTCCCTGTGCCTACACCGCCGACATCGGCCAGTACGACGAGCCCGACATCGACTCGGTGCCCGGTCGTGCGCTCAGCTACGGCGCCGAGGTCGCCCGCCTGGTCGACTGCCGCGCCGCCCTGGTCGAGGAGGGCCTCGCCGCACTGACCTGCGGCGCCTTCCACATCCGCTCCGGCGGCCGGGCCTACTTCAACACCACCCCGCTGGGTCGGGCGGTGACCGGCACCCTGCTGGTCCGGGCGATGATCTCCGACGACGTCCAGATCTGGGGCGACGGCTCGACCTTCAAGGGCAACGACATCGAGCGGTTCTACCGGTACGGCCTGCTGGCCAACCCGCAGCTGCGGGTCTACAAGCCGTGGCTGGACACCGACTTCGTCACCGAACTCGGTGGCCGCAAGGAGATGTCGGAGTGGCTGCTCGAACGCGGCCTGCCATACCGGGACAGCACCGAGAAGGCGTACTCGACCGACGCCAACATCTGGGGTGCCACGCACGAGGCGAAGACCCTGGAGCACCTCGACACCGGCATCGAGACGGTCGACCCGATCATGGGGGTCCGGTTCTGGGACCCTTCGGTGGAGATCCCCACCGAGGACGTCACGATCGGCTTCGACCAGGGCCGCCCGGTCACGATCAACGGCAAGGAGTTCGGCAGCGCCGTCGACCTGGTGCTGGAGGCCAACGCCATCGGCGGCCGGCACGGCCTGGGCATGTCCGACCAGATCGAGAACCGGATCATCGAGGCGAAGAGCCGGGGCATCTACGAGGCCCCCGGCATGGCGCTGCTGCACGCCGCGTACGAACGGCTGGTCAACGCCATCCACAACGAGGACACCCTGGCGAACTACCACCAGGAGGGCCGCCGCCTCGGCCGGCTGATGTACGAGGGCCGCTGGCTGGACCCACAGGCGCTGATGCTGCGCGAGTCGTTGCAGCGCTGGGTCGGCACCGCGGTCACCGGCGAGGTGACCCTGCGGCTGCGCCGGGGCGAGGACTACTCGATCCTCGACACCACCGGCCCGGCGTTCAGCTACCACCCCGACAAGCTGTCGATGGAGCGTACCGAGGACTCGGCCTTCGGCCCGTCCGACCGGATCGGCCAGCTCACCATGCGCAACCTGGACATCGCCGACTCCCGGGCCAAGCTGGAGCAGTACGTCACCCTCGGTCTGGTCGGCGGCGGCGCCCCCCAGCGGGCGGTCGGTGCCGCGCAGGCGGCCTCGACCGGGCTGATCGGGGCGATGCCGCAGGGCGGCGCGGAGGCCATCGCCTCCCGGGGCGTCGCCTCCGCCGACGACGAGGCGCTCGACCGCGCCGCGATGGAGTTCGGCGTCGACTGACCGGTCCCGGCGGAGCCGGCCGACATGGCCGGTCGGCTCCGCCGTGCCGCCTGCCGGTGCGCGGTGACCGGGCGGACCGGGCGACGCCGCCGCGCCCACCATCGACCGCGGCTGCGGCGGCGGTGGGTGGTGAGGGACAGGGGTCACGGAGGGTAGCCTGTCGCCCGTGTTCCCTACCGTCCGTGAGGTGCTGGCGCTGGACCCGGTCCGTCGCGGTGCGCCGCGGCTGGTGGCCGGGGAGACCGCCCTGGACCGGCCGGTGCGTTGGGTGCACGTGACCGAGGTGCCCGACATCGCCACCCTGCTCGGTGGTGGCGAACTGGTGCTCACCACCGGGATCGGCCTGCCCGCCGACGACGCCGGACTACGCGCCTTCATCGGCGACCTCGCCGAGGTGGGCGTCTCCGGGCTCGTGGTCGAGCTGGGTCGCCGCTACCTCACCGAGGTGCCCCGGGTGATGGCAGTGGCCGCCGAACGGCGCGGCCTGCCCCTGGTCGAGCTGCGCCGGGCCACCCCGTTCGTCCGGATCACCGAAGCGGTGCACGCCCTGATCGTCGATGCCCAACTGCACGAGCTGCGGGCCACCGAGGAGATCCACCAGCGGTTCACCGACCTGTCCGTCGAGGGCGCCGGGGTGGCCGAGGTGGTCCGGCAGGCCGCCGAGCTGGCCGGCTGCCCGGTGGTGCTGGAGAACCTCTCCCGGCAGGTGCTCGGCTACGACCCGGCGGGGGAGAGCGCCGACCTGCTGCTGGACGGCTGGGAGCAGCACTCCCGGCGGATCCGTCCCGCCGGGCGGACAGCGTACGACGTGGACAGCGGGTGGTTGGTGACCACCGTCGGCGCGCGCGGGCAGGACTGGGGCCGGTTGCTGCTGCGCTGGCCGGCCGGTGGGGGCCTAGGAGGTAGCCGACCCGTCGGCAGCCCGCCCACCCGGCTGACCATCCTGGTGGAGCGGGCCGCCTCGACGCTGGCGCTGGGTCGACTGATCCGGCGCGACGCCGAAGGGCTGGAGCGGCAGCTGCACCGCACCCTGCTCACCGCCCTGCTCGACCACTCCCGCCCGGTGGACGAGATCGCGCTGCGGGCCAGGGCGCTGGGGGTGGTCCTGGAGCGCCGGCACCTGATCGGCGTGATGGTCCGGCTCCGCCGGGACGGCGCGGTGGGCAGCCCCACGTCGGGCGACGGCGTTCCGTCGGTCGACGGACCCGGCCCGCCCCCTTCCCCGGCCCCCTGGCCGGCACCGACGACCCCGGCGCATCCGGAGGCCGGACCGGCCCGGTTGCGTGATCTCGCCGAGGCGGTCGGCCAGGCGCTGCGGGAGACGAAGCTGTCCGGCCTGTCCAGCCCCGTCGACGACCAGGTGGTGGGGGTCCTGCTGGCCCTGCCGGACGTCGCCGCCGAGGAGCGCGCCCTCGCGACCTTCGCCGCCGCGCTGCGCCGCCGCCACCCCGACCAGCCGTCGCCCGGCGGGAACAGCCACCGGCTGACCGTGATCGTCGCGGCCGGCTCCGGGGTGGGCAGCCTGCGGGAGGTACGCCGGTCGCTGGTCGAGGCCCGCCAGGTCGCCGAGGCCGCCCGTCGGGACCGTCGGGACCTGCCGGTCTTCCGGCTGCCGGATGTCGGACTGGCCGGTCTGCTGCACCTGCTGCGCGACGAGCCCCGGTTGCAGACCTTCGTCGAGCGGGAACTAGGCGCGCTGCTGGCCCACGACGCCCGGCACCCCCGGGACCAGCTGCTCGCCACCCTGCGCGCCTACCTGGAGCAGGGCCGCAACAAGTCGGCCGGGGCGGCTGCCGCACACCTGTCCCGGCCGGCCTTCTACGAGCGGCTGGCCCGGATCGGCCGGATCCTCGGCGTCGACCTCGACTCGGTCGAAGCCTGCCTGTCCCTACACGTCGCCCTGCTCGCCCTCGACGCCGTCCGCACCCCCTGAAACCCCACCCC
>NZ_JBTMMT010000124.1:0-6893 GCF_055517075.1 Micromonospora sp. DSM 43699 | reverse complement strand
GGCGACGGGGGTGGGGGTGGGTCAGGCGGGGCGGCGCATTTGGAGTTCGCGTAGCTCGGGGAGTTTGGGGTGGGGGACGCGTACGCCGGTGTCGGTGAAGCCCAGTCGGTGGTAGGCCCGGTAGGCCCGGTCGTTGCCGACCACCACCTCCAGCATGAGCTGTGGCCGGCCGCAGGCGCGGGACCAGGCGGCGACCTCGTCGATCAGCGCGCCGACCAGGCCGGTGCCGCGCCAGGCGGGGGCCACGTAGACCGCGTAGACCACTGTCATGTCGGGCTCGTCGGGGGCGACGGTGCCACCGGCGTGGCCGACCAGCCGGCCGCCCGGGTCGGCGATGAACTGGGCGGTGTGGCACCCCTGGGAGACGTACGCGATCCGGGCCGCGTACTGGGCGTGCGGGCGGGCGGCGGCCTCGGCGACGGTCTCCAGGAAGGCCAGCGGCGCATCCGCGAGCATCTCCAGCCGCAGCGCCCGCATCCGGGCGGCGTCCTGCGGGCGCACCCGGTGCACGGGGGCCGGCCGGGTCGCCGACAGGGCCGGGGCGTGGGTCATGTGCGCATGCATACCCCAGTGATGGACGCCGATGGGTGACCGGGTCGATACCCGTCTGATTTGGGCCTATTTGTGGTCGTGCGCTGTCGTCACTCCTCGTGTAGCGTGCGATTTCGGTCACCGATTCAGCGGCCTTCACCGACCGCCGAAACGGTGGTTCTCCGCTGTCGGTCCGCCGGCATCCCGGGGTTGTGGAGCGCCGCGCAGAGTGAGGAAGTGCACCGTGGCACAGGGCACCGTCAAGTGGTTCAACTCCGAAAAGGGCTACGGCTTCATCGCCGTCGACGGCGGGCAGGACGTCTTCGTCCACTTCTCCGCCATCGAGATGGACGGCTACAAGGCGCTGGACGACGGTCAGCGGGTGGAGTTCGAGATCGCCCAGGGGCAGAAGGGCCCGCAGGCCGAACGGGTCCGCGTCATCGCCTGACCTCCCACCGCGCGGACGCCCGGTCCCACCGGTCGGTCAGTCCGCGGGACGGATGGCGCCGGGGGTGCGCGCCGGGCAAGATCGTGAACCGTCCAGGCGTCCTCGCTGAGGAGGGTTCATGACCGACCAGTCACCTTCGGGTCCACCCGACCCCGCTGCCGGGTCCCCGGGTGGACCGTGGGGGCCGCCGTCCGGACAGCCCTCCTGGGGGTCGCCGTCCGGCCAGCAGCCCGCAGGGACGCCGCCGGGGCAGCCGCCGTACGGTCCGTCCGTGGCTGGTCCGCCGGGCTGGGGCTACCCGGGTCCCGGCAACCAGCCGCCCGCCGTCGGCAGCCCGTATCCGGGCTACCTGCCGGGTGGCGGTTACCCGCCGGGCGGTGGTCTCCCGCCGTACGCCGGGAGCGGTCCCTGGGGTCCGCAGGACCCGCTGGTCAACCCGCCGTACGCCGGGCTGGACGGTTGGTTCACCCGGTGCACCGGGGCGTTGCGCCGGGGCTGGCGGATCCTGCTGCCGTTGATGCTGCTCACCCAGGTGGTGCCGGCGGTGGCCGTGTCGCTGCTCTCGCTCGGCATGGGCCCGAACGCCGAATCGCTGCCCGCCGACGGCTCGCTTCCCGACGGGTACCTCAGTGACCTGGCGATCTACGGTGCCTCGGTGGCGCTTGTCGCCCTGGCGTTCGGGGTGGTGCAGGGCATCGGCTGGGCCGGCGGCACCTGGGTGGTGGCCCGGCAGGCCGCCGGTCAGCCGACCGACCTGCCCGGCGCGCTGCGCTACGGCGCCCGCCGCTGCCTCGGGCTGTGGGGCTGGATGCTGGTGATGGGGCTGCTCGTCGGGGTCGGCTTCTGCCTCTGCCTGCTGCCCGGCATCTACCTCGCCTTCGCCCTCGCCCTGGCCGGCCCGGTCTACCTGTTCGAGGGGCAGAACCCGATCGGCCGCTCGTTCCGGATGTTCCACGACCGGTTGGGCATGGTGCTCGGCCGGGTGGCGCTGGTCGCGTTGGTGGCGATCCTCGGCAGCGTGCTCGGTGGGGTGGTGGAGTCGGTAGGCACCCTGCCGTTCGGCACCGACCCGTTCACCGCTCCCGGCACCGCCGTGGGTGCGGTGGCGGTGATCCTGGTGAGCGCGGTGCTTGTGGTGCCGGTCTACCTGGTGCAGCTGGTCGGCCTGGTCGTCACGTACGCCGAGCAGCGGGCGCAGGAGGGGCCGGTGAACGCCGCGCGACTGGCGGCGGAACTCGGCTGACCGGCCCGATCGTGCTTGCACTCGGCAGGGGAGAGTGCTAAACAAGTCATTGGCACTCGCATACGCTGAGTGCCAATGGTCGGGGCGGTAGGGCCACGGTCACACCGGCGTCTCGATGGCGTCGGGTGGCACGAGGCCGGTCGTCGCGGGCTGTCCGGCCCGACCGAGGAGGACGTCGTCGTCGCCAGGTGGCGACGTCCCCAAGGTGCGTACACCAGGCGGCCCGTCCGGGGCACAACACCCGGGTGGCCCGTGAGTGTCCAGGAGGACAACACCGTATGGCCAAGATGATCGCGTTCGACGAAGAGGCTCGCCGCGGCCTCGAGCGGGGCATGAACCAGCTCGCCGACGCCGTGAAGGTGACCCTCGGCCCGAAGGGCCGCAACGTGGTGCTCGAGAAGAAGTGGGGTGCCCCCACCATCACCAACGATGGTGTGAGCATCGCCAAGGAGATCGAGCTCGAGGACCCGTACGAGAAGATCGGCGCCGAGCTGGTCAAGGAGGTCGCCAAGAAGACCGACGATGTCGCCGGTGACGGCACGACGACGGCGACCGTCCTGGCCCAGGCCCTGGTGCGCGAGGGTCTGCGCAACGTGGCCGCCGGCGCCAACCCGATGGCCCTGAAGCGGGGCATCGAGGCTGCCGTGGCCAGCGTCTCCGAGGGGCTGTCCCAGCTCGCCAAGGACGTAGAGACCAAGGAGCAGATCGCCTCCACCGCCTCCATCTCCGCCGGTGACAGCACCGTCGGCGAGATCATCGCCGAGGCGATGGACAAGGTCGGCAAGGAAGGCGTCATCACCGTCGAGGAGAGCAACACCTTCGGCCTGGAGCTCGAGCTCACCGAGGGCATGCGCTTCGACAAGGGTTACATCTCCGCGTACTTCATGACCGACCCGGAGCGTATGGAGGCCGTCTTCGACGACCCCTACCTCCTGATCGTCAACAGCAAGATCTCCTCGGTGAAGGACCTGCTCCCGATCCTGGAGAAGGTCATGCAGTCGGGCAAGCCGCTGCTGATCATCTCCGAGGACATCGAGGGCGAGGCCCTGGCGACCCTGGTCGTCAACAAGGTCCGGGGCACCTTCAAGTCGGTCGCCGTCAAGGCGCCGGGCTTCGGTGACCGCCGCAAGGCCATGCTCGCCGACATCGCCATCCTCACCGGTGGCCAGGTCATCAGCGAGGAGGTCGGCCTCAAGCTGGACGCCGTCGGCCTCGACATGCTGGGCCGCGCCCGCAAGGTCGTGGTGACCAAGGACGAGACCACCATCGTCGACGGTGCCGGCGACGCCGACCAGATCCAGGGCCGGGTCAACCAGATTCGGGCCGAGATCGACAAGAGCGACTCCGACTACGACCGCGAGAAGCTGCAGGAGCGGCTGGCCAAGCTGGCCGGCGGCGTCGCGGTGATCAAGGTCGGCGCGGCCACCGAGGTCGAGCTGAAGGAGCGCAAGCACCGCATCGAGGACGCCGTCCGCAACGCGAAGGCCGCCGTCGAGGAGGGCATCGTCCCGGGTGGTGGCGTCGCGCTGGTGCAGGCCGGCAAGACCGCGTTCGACAAGCTGGACCTGGTCGGCGACGAGGCGACCGGTGCCAACATCGTCAAGGTCGCGCTGGACGCCCCGCTGCGGCAGATCGCCGTCAACGCCGGCCTCGAGGGCGGCGTCGTGGTGGAGAAGGTCCGTAACCTCGAAGCGGGTCACGGCCTCAACGCCGCCACCGGTGAGTACGTCGACCTGCTGGCCGCGGGCATCATCGACCCGGCCAAGGTGACCCGGTCGGCGCTGCAGAACGCCGCGTCGATCGCGGCGCTCTTCCTCACCACCGAGGCCGTCGTGGCGGACAAGCCGGAGAAGACCCCGGCCGCCCCGGCTGGCCCGGGTGGCGGGGACATGGACTTCTGAGTCCAGTTCCAACGCCGAAAGGGGCGGGCCGCGCAAGCGGTCCGCCCCTTTCCGTCTTCGTGACCGGGGTTCCGTTCCGTCCGGGGAGCCGGTCCCCGGGGAGGCGGAGCGGTCAGCGCCGGGCTGCCCGTACCGCCGCGTAGGCGTCGACCAGGCCGGCACCGGTCGACGCCGCCACCGGACCGCAACTGAGGTCGGCGGGGCCGGCCGGCTGAGCGGTGTCCCGCAGGATGCTCCGGGTCCGGGCCAGGTCACCGACGAGTGCCGGGTTCGCCGACCACATCAACGCCACCACCCCCGCCACCTGCGGGGTGGCCATCGAGGTGCCGTCCAGGGTGGCGTAGCCGCCGCCGGGCATCGCGGACAGGATCTCCGCCCCCGGGGCGACCAGGTCCGGCTTGGTCGCCCCGCCGACAACGGGACCACGGCTGGAGAACTCGGTGACGGCCCGGTCCCGGCCCACCGCACCCACCGTCAGCACGTCCGGGTACGGCGCCGGCGGGTCGACGATCGACCCGCAGTCCGGCCCGGTGTTCCCGGCGGCGGCCACCACGAGGATGCCCGCGGCGTCCAGCGCGGCTGTCGCCGGACGCAGCGCACCCGGGTCGCAGCCCTCCACCGGCGGGCACCCCCACGAATTGGTGAGCACGTCCGGTGCCCGCTCCGGTCGCCCGTCGGTGAACGGGTTTCCGCCGGCCGGGAACGGGGCCAGCATGAACTGGAGACAGTCCAGGTAGTGCGCCGGGCTGCCCAGGTTGCGGTCGAGGTTGACGCAGCCCACCCACTGCGCGCCGGGGGCCACCCCGATGCCGTCGCGCCCCACCGCGCTGCCCGTGGTGTGGGTGCCGTGGCCGCCGGTGTCGGTCGGGGCGCGGGTGTGGTCCCACGGGTCGTACCAGGAGTCGTCGCCGCCCCGGAAGCTGGCGGCCAGCGTCGGATGGGTGCCGTCGACCCCGGAGTCCGAACTGCCGATCACCACCCCGGCCCCGGTGACGTCCAGCTCCGACCAGACCCGGTCGGCACCGAGCATCCGGATGTTCCACTCCGGGCCGGTCGGCGCGGGCCGATCGCCCCCGCTGACCGGCGCGGGTGCGGGCAACGGCCGGAGCCGCTGGCTGACCAGCACCCGGGCCACCTCGGGCCGCGCGGAGAGCCACGCCCGTACCGCCGGGCCGCCGTCGGTCTCGATCGCGTTGACCAGGTAGTACGGCGTCGGGTCGAGGTGCAGTCGGGCCAGGTCCCGGCGCAACGCGCCCTGGGTACGCTCGGCGGTGGAGACCAGCCGGCGGTAGACCTCGGCGGTCCGTGCGTCCCGGCCGGCGCGGCCCGGCGTACCCGCAGGAAGGCCGGACAGGTCGGCCTGCTCGTGGAGCACCACCAGCAGCCGCTCGCCGTAGAGGCCGGGTCGGCCGGCGGTCACCTCGACCACGCCGACGGTGAGCAGCAGGACGGCCGCGCTCGACGCGGCGACCAGCCGGCTGGGGGCGCGCCCGCGCGGCCGGGCGAGCAGCACCCCGTACCCGATGGCCAGGACGACCGCGACGGCGAGCCCGACGCCGGTCCCGACCGCGACCCAGTACGGCACGTCGCGGGTGGTGGACAGCAGGATCGAGATCTCCTCCGGGTCGGTGAGGGCCAGCGGGCCGAACACCGCCAGGCCGACCAGCCAGCGGACCGGCGCGACCCCGGCGGGTGCGCCGGCCCGCCGGGCCGCCACCTGGCACGCGCCCAGCACGAAACCGACAGGCGGGACGAACAACAGGGTGGGAAGTTGGGCGCCGGACTGGCCGGTGCCGGCCACGAGCAGCAGCAGGACCACCCCGGCGACCAGACCGCCGGCCAGCACGGTACGGGCGGACCGGGGTGGCCCGTGACCGGTGAAGGGGGACCAGAACCGGTCGTCCAGCAGCGCCCCGGCCAGCAGGCCGACCGCCGTCGCGGCTAGCGCGGCGAGCACCGTCTCCAGCAGGCCACCGAGTGCGCCGAGCCAGACCCAGGGCAGCAGCAGGGCCAGTCCGGCGGTGATCGTCAGCAGGGTGACCGCCCGGGGCCGACCAACACCGTCCGCCACTCCGCGCCGGCCACGACCGTCCTGTGGGATCGGGGTGGTCTGCTGGGTGGGGTCCGTGTGGGGTGGGGTGCCCGGACCGGACAGGCGGGTGGTCAGCAGCGCGAGCAGCGTCGCAGTTGCGGCAAGTGCAGCCAGGTACAGCTCGTGGTGCACCTGCGGAAGTGCCCGCAGGGATCCGAGGACCATCAGGGCGAGTGCGGCACCGAGCCACCCACGCCCGGCGGTCCGCACCCGGGCCGAGCGGGGGAGCAGGGCCAGCAACAGCGCCGGCAGGCCGACCAGTAGGGCGGTGGCCAGGCTGAGCGCCGGCCAGAGCCACCCCCACCGGTCCCATCCCGCGGCCACCTGCAACTGCTCGACCGACCAGCCGACCACCTGGAGCAGCGCGGTGAGCGCCACCGTCCAGCCGCCGACCAGCGAGGCGGCCACCACCGGCCACGGGCTGGACGGACGGCCGGCGTGCGGCGGGGGGCGGTAGCCCGGCGGAGGAGGTGCGTCGGCCAGCATCCGGAAACAGTACGACGCACCCCGCTGCCCGACGGAGGTGCCGGTCCGATGGATCGCCTCGCCGCCACCACCCACCCCGGAAACCGCCTAATACCGACCCGGAAACGCTGACCTGCGCGATCCGCTTCCTCCCACCAGCCTGGCGTCGCCGATTCCCTCCCTACCAACCAACCCACCCCCCCCCCCCCCCCC